>DATENQ010000329.1:0-7032 GCA_035275005.1 Pyrinomonadaceae bacterium
AGATCTCGGGCGCCGGCGTGAACCGCATCATCACGATCAAAGAAGGCCAGGGTAAGGTCGATGAAAAGGAATTCATCAAACAGTCACAGAAAGGCACATAAGGCACAAATTATTTTTTCTGCTGTTTTGTGCATTTTGTGCCTTTTTGTGCCTACTACGTTCGCTCAACAGCCTGACGCTGTTCAGCTGTTCGAGCAGGTGGCGACGCTCATCCGCGACAATCGCCTGGCCGAAGCCGAAAAAGAACTCGCAGCCGTCCTGAAAGTCGATCCCAACCTGCCGATCGCGCTCAACTTCATGGGCACGATTCGCGCGAAGCAGGGCCGAATGCTCGAAGCGGAGACGCTTTTCACTCGCGCCGTTCGTAGCGATAAGAACTTCACCGGCGCGCGCATGAACCTGGTTTATCTCTATCTCATCAAGCGCACGCCCGACAAAGCGATCCTGCAACTCAAAGAAATCCTGGCAGTCGAACCAGAACACCCCGAAGCAACCGAAAAACTAGCGGAGCTCCTTTTTTCGCAAGGTCGTTTTGAAGAGTGCATCAGCTTCATCGAAAAGCAAAGAGCCGCGCACGCTGTTCCGGCGGCGTTGCTGGTGATTTTGGGCGACGCCTATCTCGCTAAAAACGATCAGTCAAAGGCTGAAGAGTATTTCCTGGCAGCTCTTGAAGGGCGGCTCGACAATGCCGGAGCGTTGTTTGGTTTGGCGCAGTTGTCGCGGATGAAGGGCGAGACGAAGGAGGCAATGATCTACTTGAGTCGCGTTGCAACTCTCACCGCTGATTCGAAGTCGCCGGAGTTTCTCTACAGGTTTGGACTCGAAGCCATGCGCGTCGAGATGTTTGACGAAGCGAAGTCGGCGTTGCAACGAGCGGTCGAATTGCAGCCCAGGGACGCCTCGTATCTGCTGGCCCTGGGAATCGCGTGGTTGCGCAAAACTGATCTCTTCGAGGCTGAAAAACTTTTCCGTCGCGTGCTTCAAATCGAGCCGGGAAATGCACAAGGTCAGTTACACCTGGGCTACACTCTGCTTACTGGAAAGAAATTTGACGAAGCGCGGCTCTGGCTGGAGAAGAGCGTGCGATCGGGTGTCGACACTCCGGAAGTCTTTTACTATCTCGGCCTCGTGGCCCAGGAGCAGAACGACTCCGCGCGCGCGATAACGTTTTTCGAAAAAGCGGTGCAGAAGCTGCCGAGCTACGTGCACGCGCGCGTTGCGCTCGGCTCGAGTTACATGCGACTCAAAGACTATACGCGCGCGCGGCAGGAGCTGGAGACAGCCGTCAAGCTCGATCCTAATGAGCCCACGGCGCACTACAACCTCGCGCTGTTATACGCGCGCACCAAAGAGCCGGCCAAAGCTCAGGAACAGATGCGCATTGTCGAAACCCTCAAGACAGGGCGCCGGTCCACGAGTGGGGTCGTCGTATTGCCACCCAGCTCAACTCCGAATTTTTAGCAAGTGACTCTCATTATTAAAACAATCTGCGTGATCTGCGTAATCTGTGGATTTTTATTTGCTTTGTCTTATGCTCAGTCTGACACCTTCTTCTCCGAGTGGCGGCCAAACTCCGAGACACGCGGCATACGCTATGTCGGCAACAAAGCCTGCGTCGATTGCCACCCTCGTGAATCAGCTCAATTAAACACGCCGATGGCCCAGGCTTTGGAAGTGGCTCCTGATTGCAAGATCGTGACTGCGCGCAACCCTCTCACTTTCAAAAACGGAAACTACACTTACGAGCTTTCACGCCAGGGCAACAACGTTGTCTACACCGTCTCTGACGGCGCAAATAGCATTTCGAAACCGATCCTCTATTGCTTTGGCCAGGGACACATCGGCCAAACATATCTCTTCCGCTACAACGACATTTTTTACGAAACGCGTGTCAGCTACTTTCAAAAGATTGGGAGGCTCGATTTCACGATCGGACATCGACAAACAGTGCCGTCCTCGCTCGAAGATGCCCTCGGACGCGCGGTCGCGGTTGAGGAGACGAAGCAGTGTTTCGGCTGTCACACGACCGGCGCAGTTAACGGTCGTGAGCTGAATCTCGATCGTTTGAATCCGGGTATAGGTTGTGAGGCGTGTCATGGTCCAGGCGAGAAGCACCTGGTTGCGATGAAGGAAAAGAAGCTTGACGAGCCGCAGATTTTTAATCCCGGCGGTCTGGGCGGCCACGAGCTTTCTCAATCTTTTTGTGGGACTTGCCACACGAGTTTCGAACAGGCGATGCTTTTACCAGGCCAGTCGGGGATCAACAACATCCGCTTTCAGCCTTATCGTATATTCAACAGCCGCGGCCACAACACCAACGATCCGCGCATCGGATGTCTCGCCTGTCACAATCCACACGACAAGCTACAGAAAGACGCGGCGTATTACGACGCGAAGTGTCTCGCATGTCATCTAACCACGACAAAGGAAACGAAGACTGAGCGCCGTAGTGCGAACGCTTGCCCGGTCAGCACCAAGAAATGCGCAACGTGCCACATGCCAAAGATTGAACTGCCCGGCATGCACGCATCCTTCACGGACCACTGGATCCGCATCGCAAAACCAGGCGAACCCACACCACGATAATTTTTTAGCCGCAGATTTACGCAGGTGAACGCAGATCTGCGTTATCTGCGTTTATCTGCGGCTAATAAACTTTGATCCAGTGATTACGTACCTTTGGCTGGATGCGTGTGCCGTCGTGAGTTGAGACGATCACGTTTGAAGTCTGATTCGGCAGATGACAATCGACACACTTGCCGGCAATTGAACGTCCGCGCTTCGGAAAGAGTCCGCAGCTCTCCACCTTGTGACAAGCCAAACAGCGTTCCGAAAAATTTGAGACTTCACGTTGTCGCACATGCACATCGTGGCAAGTCGAACACGTCATCGTCGACGACTTGAAACACTTGCTTCGCTCCAGCAACGCCACTTGATTGCCGTGCGGATCCAGCGGCTCATTCTCTTTCGGCGTTTCTAATTTAAGAAAGTCGTCCAGCGCGTTTCCAGCAGTGAATGAGAACGCAGGCGCTTTGGCTACGCCGATTCCACCATGACACAACGAACACAACGAGAGTTGGCGATCGCGCGGCAACTTCGCCGGATTCACGATCGCCTGATCCGCGGGCTTAGGCTTTCCCGGTGCGTTTAGCTCAGCGTGCTTTTCGCCTGGCCCATGACAACGTTCGCACGAAACGCCGAGCACGTAACCTTGGCGACGATAGCGATTCGCTTCAACAACATCGAAAGACGACGCATGGCACTCGAGACAGCGCGGCACGACTGGCCGGCTAAACTCCAACGTCTGATCGCCGTATCCCGGACTATTGACCCAACTACCGACCTCCGTCCAATAAGACACGGGCAGTTGAAATAGTTGATCGTCTTTTCCCCAGTAGAGATAAGTCTGACCTTTGCGGCCCGAGCCGACAACGAGATCGAAGCGCTCGGTAATTGAAATGGCGTCGGGCGGTGTCCCGAGCACGCCGGTCTGGAAAAACCCGTCCGGTCGCGCGTCCATCCGGTACTGCAGTTCACTTTGCGACGTCCTGAGAATATTCTTACCGGCCGCAAAGCTACCGGCAATCGAAGCAGCAGACGCTTCGCGTGAGGTCAGGTGATGCGCCGTGCCGAGATACTTCCTGTAGTCTTCATGACACGACAAACACTTATCATCACCGATGTAAGTGACACCCCATACCAAAAGCAATGAAAGACAAATCCGTATCAAATCCGTATTATCTGCGGCCCATGTCTGCGGCCGCATTCACTAATTGCTTCATACTGCCGATTACAACAAACTCCAACGCGCCATACGGCTTCGCAGCCTCATCGACCTTCGCGAGGCTCGTGTCGCGCCACTCGCGCGGCGGCGGCATTCCGAGTTTCAAATACGACATAGCTTCCAGGCCAGTCTCGCCTAGATGAGTAAGATTATGCGCGAGCGGTTTAATCTCCCTGAGCGCGGGAGAACGATCGATCATTGGCCCAAGCGAGGCGCCCGACGTTTGCCAGTCAGCCAGCATCTGGCTCAGCTCCGAGCGGTAAAGCTGGTAACGAGGCGCATCATCCAAAAACTCTTTCACCATCCACGCAAACTTCCGCGCTGCCTCGCTGTCGGGAGTTGTTGCATCGACGACGCCTGTCAGCGGGCTGAGCATTGTCTGCGGACGCTGCTGATAGCGCCGGTACTCTTTCACCGGCTCGATGACGGAAACAAGCGTGCGCAGTGGTCCAATGTCGTCGTGGCGAACGAGCCTGCGCAACATCATCTCCTGGTTTCGCTTATGAGTGAGCCCCAATTCTTCCAACTGAAGACTGATCACCGCGAGACGGCGATACATATCAGTAACGTCAGTCACAGTTCGCGGCGACCATAGTCGTTCCGCAATCGCGGCTGTGCGTGGCCAGATGCGCGAGTCGATCGTTTCCGGCGTCACCCACTCGGCCCACATCGTCGCTTCACCGCCTAAGACGTGCTTTGCCTCTTCTGGCGTCAGCGTACTGTCGGCGGGAAGTGGATCGGGGACGTAATGCTGCGAAGCTGGTTGGATCAGATCGATGTAGTAACCATTCGAGAGAATGCCGTCGTAACCTTTACGCGCTGCTTCGGCGAGCGCCGCGGTGCCGCGCCACGAATGAATCACGACGTCCTTCGGCAGCTCGGGTTGCAGGATCTCGTCCCACCCGATCATCTTCTTGCCATGCTTCTGAAGGATCTTCAGCAGGCGCGTGTTGAAGTAAGCCTGCAAAGCGTGATTGTCCTTGATCCCTTTCTTCTTCATGTAATCCTGGATCGCGGCATTGCGGTCCCACTGCTTACCTTCGTTTTCGTCGCCGCCGATGTGCAGGTAATCGTCGGGGAAGAGCGCGGCCATCTCACCGAGAAACGTTTCGAGGAATTTGTAGACTTCTTCGCGCGTCGGATCGAGTGCCGGTTCGAAGATGCCCGGGCGCCGCTCGATCGTGTATGGACCAGGCGCGCTGCCGAGCTCGGGATAACCGACGAGCCAGCTCGTGCTGTGACCGGGGATATCAAACTCAGGCATCACGCGAATGCCGCGGTCGCGCGCGTACGCGATGATCTCCTTTACCTGTTCCTGCGTGTAGTAGTTGCCGTCGGAGCCGAGCTGATGCAGCTTCGGAAATTTCTTGCTCTCGACGCGGAAGCCCTGGTCTTCGGTGAGATGCCAGTGAAGAACGTTCATCTTCACTGCCGCCATCGCATCGAGGTTGCGCTTGAGCACCTCCATTGTTTGGAAGTGACGCGCGACGTCGATCAACAATCCGCGCCATGGGAAGCGCGGCTGATCGTCGATCTCGACTCCCGGAAAAAAGTATCCGTTACGATCGGCGTCGAGTAGTTGCAGGAGGGTTTCGAGACCGCGTAGGGCGCCGACGACTGTTGGAGCACTGAGTATTGCCTGCCTGCGAGTGATGTCGATGCGATAACTTTCATTCTCGCGAAGGTTGGGAATGTTCTGGCCGGGACCCTGGCAGTTAATGATGAGCGGCGTCATCTGATCGTCCGTGGCGAGTGTCGGAGCGAGTGTCATGACGGTCCGTCCTTCGAGACGCTTTATGAACCGCCAGATGCCTGCTTGTAGACGCGCGTCTGAATGGCCGCGCGTCGCGACTTTGAAATTACTATCAACCGCCAGCCGCTCGTTGTGAAACTTCACCGAAGCGGGCACCGGCATTAGATTGAGTTTGGGAGTGGGCGCAGGTTCCTGCGCGCTTGCGACAACAGCACCAGTTAGAATTACAAACAGTGATAAGTATCTATTGGTCTTCATGTATTTGTCTGATATTAGCCGCAGATTTTCGCAGATGAACGCAGGTTCGCGTTTATCCGCGAAAATCTGCGGCCAAACTCTATTTCAATGTAAATTTCTGAGTTAGACCACCAACGTTGACCTCAAAATCACCAGGTTCAACAGTGGGCTTGTTGTCAGCGCCGATGAAAGACAAGTCCTCGCGTCGCAATTTGAAAGTCAAAGTACGACTCTGTCCAGGCTCGATATTGATCTTCGCAAAGCGACGCAAGCGCTTATTCGGCGGCGATATCGAAGCAACCAGATCGCTCACGTAAACGAACACCGCCTCTTTGCCTGCGCGATTGCCGGTGTTCTTTACCGTCACGCTGATTGGCAATTCTTCGTTCGCGGCAATCGTCTGTTTTCCGACGCGCAGATCGCTATAAACAAAGGTGGTGTAGCTCAAGCCTTCGCCAAATTTGAACTGCGGATTGAAAGCCATGTTGCCAAACGCAGTGTTTTGCGTCTCGAACGGCTTGTGATCGTAGTTGATTAGACCGTTGGGCGTGCGCGGGTAAGTGAACGGCAGCTTGCCGCTGGGATTGACATCCCCGAACAACACGTCGGCGATCGCCGTTCCACCTTCATTGCTCGGATTGTAAGCCATCACGACTGCGCTGACGTTGTCGGCGATGCGATTAATGATGCGCGGGCGTCCTTCGACCAGGACGAGCACGGTCGGTTTGCCGGTCGCCTTGAGCGCTTCGGCTAGTTTTATCTGCGGTTCGCCGATAGTCAGGTCGGTGATGTTGCCGGGCGTTTCACAGTAAGAGCCTTCGCCGAGCGCAAGGACGATTACATCGGCATTCTGCGCCGCGCGCACCGCTGCCGGGATGTCGACCTCTTCTTCCTGATCGGTCGGCGTGCCGTTTGAAGGTCCGGGACCTCTAGTGATCTTCGTGCCCTGCACAAAGGTGACGTTGCCGGCGCCGACCTTCGCTTCAATTGCTTTGCGGATCGTGTGTCGATCCTTCGGATAAAGGGCTTCTTCCGATCCCTGCCAAACATAGGTCCAACCGTTATTCATCGAGACCAGCGAATCGGCGGTTGGTCCAGTGACGAGTACTTTCGTCGTCTTCGAAAGCGGCAGAATGTTGTTAGCATTCTTCAGCAGCGTGATCGATTCGCGTGCCGCCTCGAGGCTGACTTGCCTGTACTCAGGCAACGCAAACTTCGACTTCACCGCTGCATCAGGCATCGGTTTCTCAAACAGTCC
>DATENQ010000330.1:0-2686 GCA_035275005.1 Pyrinomonadaceae bacterium
TCCGTGGCCGCCCGTCGCGCGCATTTATTACTGACGGGCGGCCACCGAGTGCCGCCCTACAAAAATCCCCGCAGAATTCGATTGAAAACACCTCCCACTCTCTGTTAGCCTAACAAGCGGGTTGACGGCCAACCCGCTTGCCCAACTCTCACCTCTCCAATCAGTCAAAGAGATGAAACTAAAACCGCAGCATAGCCTTGCGTCTGTCGAAAACCCTGAGGGCAAAATCGAAACAGCCCTGCGACGACTCGTCGATACAAACCTCGTGGCCGTCCTGTTCACCGATCTCGCTGGAAATATCCTGAACGCCGACGACAGTTTCCTGAAACTGCTCGGCTACACTTCCGAAAACCTGCCGCGCAGCATTCACGACCTCACTCCGCCCGAGCACCACCGTCTCGACGAAGAAGCGTTCGAGAAGCTGATGGCTTTTGGCGCCTGCTCGCCGTTCGAGAAAGACTTTCTGAAGCACGACGGCAGCCAGGTGCCGGTACTGTTCGGCGCGGCGCTGCACGAAGAAGAGATCGCGTGCTTCGTTGTCGACCTGTCGCAAAACAAACAGACACAGGAAAAACTGAGCCATCTCGCCTATCACGACGCGCTGACCGATCTCCCGAACCAGGTTCTCTTCAAAGATCGACTCAAGCAAGCCATCGCGCTTTCGCGTCGCAACGATCAGATGCAAGCAGTGCTGTTGCTCAACGTCGATCGTTTCAAGACTATCAACGACTCGCTCGGCTACACCGCCGGCGATCGATTGTTGCAGTCAGTGGCCCAACGTTTGACGAGTTGTGTGCGCGAGAGCGATACCGTAGCTCGCTTTGGTGGCGACGAGTTTGCGATCCTGCTTACGCAGATTCCGCGTCCTCAAGATGCGGCCAATGCCGCGCGCGCGATCAAGCAGTCGCTGGACCAGGCGTTCCTCTTCGAAGACCAGGAGATCTTCGTCTCGAGCAGTATCGGCATCAGTATTTATCCGAACGACGGACGCGACACCGCTGGGCTTTTGAAGACGGCGGGCGTCGCACTCGACCGCGCCAAGGTGCAGGGCGGCAACAATTATCAGTTCTACACCGCGGGTGGAACGACGCGCGCTCTCAAACAACTCGTGCTCGAGAGCAACTTGCGATCGGGTTTGGATAAATCCGAATTCATCGTTCACTACCAGCCGCAGGTAGACATCCGTGGTTTTCAGCTCGTGGGCATGGAAGCGCTCGTGCGCTGGCAGCATCCGAGTCTCGGGTTGCTTTATCCGAGTGAGTTTGTCTCGCTGGCGGAAGACAGTGGGCTGATCGTTGCGCTCGGCGATTGGATCCTGCGCACGGCGTGTGCGCAAAACAAAGTGTGGCAGGATAAAGGTCTGATGCCGATGTGTCTTTCAGTGAACTTTTCGGCGCGCCAGTTTCAGCAGCCGACATTCATCACGGACGTAGCGCAAATACTGAAAGACACGAACCTGGATCCGCGCTGGCTGGAACTGGAACTTACCGAGAGCTCGATCATGAAGGATCCGGAAGAGGCGATTGTGAAGCTGCACGAGTTGAAGTTGATGGGGATCAAAGTAGCGGTAGACGACTTCGGCACCGGCTACTCTTCGTTGAACTACTTGAAGCGGTTTCCGATCGATACGTTGAAAATCGACAAGACTTTCGTTTCCGATGTCTGCAAAGATCCGCACGACACGGCGATCGTGCGTGCGATCATCAACCTCGGCCATGCGCTCGATCTCACTGTGATTGCGGAAGGAGTCGAGACGAAGGAACAGCTTCAGTATTTGAGTGCGCTGGAGTGTGATGCGGTGCAGGGGTTTCTGTTCAGCAAAGCGCTGTCGGCGACGGCGTTTGAAGAGCTCCTGATCGAGCAGAGGCGAGTTACTTCTTTAAACGCAGATGACGCAGATTCAATGCGGATTTCATCCGTGTCATCCGCGGTTTAAATTCCTCGCAGCATCACGATCCAGCATCCAGATCAACTCGCCGTCCGTTGGGTTTACAAACTGGGCCGGATATTTTTTCGGACCTTCAAGAACCTCCTTCACGATCTGGGCTTTCTCCGCGCCGCTAACGAGAAACACGATCGACGCGCCGTTGTTCAGCAATGGGAGCGTCATCGTGATTCGATACGTGTTGAGCTTCTCGACCCACGGCGCTGCGACGAGTCGCTTCGTTTCGTGTAACACTTCCGAGCCGGGAAAGATTGACGCTGTGTGACCGTCGGCGCCCAGGCCGAGCAGGATCAGATCCAGTCGCGGCACGATTACCTTTTCGTACTCGTCCGCGGCTTGCTGTGCGCTTGGATTCTCACCGAAGACGCGATGCACGTTACTCTCCGGAACCGGCACGCGCGAGAGCAAGGTTTCGTACGCCATGCGATAGTTGCTGTCCGGATGATCCGGCGGTACGTGTCGCTCATCAGACCAGAAGAACTGTGTTCTGGACCACGGAACTTGTGTTTGAAACTGATCGGCTAAAAGTTGATAGAGAAGCTTCGGCGTCGACCCTCCCGACAAGGCAACGCCAAAAGAATCTTTCTGCGCAAGCGCCACGAAGTGCTCGGCTGCGCCTTGTGCAAGCTCGCGAGAATTCTCGAAGACGCGAATCATAAAACCCTCCTTGGAATGTGGCGCTGCTCAAATAGAACAAGTCAGGAAGAGGGGCTTGCCCCCGCTGCCAAGATAAACCAGAGA
>DATENQ010000331.1:0-9694 GCA_035275005.1 Pyrinomonadaceae bacterium
GTACAGGACCTACTTCTTTTTGTTTGCATTAAGCGATCCACTTATTTATATTCCGCTATCTAGCCATTTCTGACGGGTTCTATCCAACAATCAAAGTTGAAAGGACACTTTCGCATGAAAGACCGGTCGCGCTCCGTGTACGATCTTGGCCTGCTGATCGTTATTGTCAGTGCCTTGGCACTTGCCACCATAACCGTTCATTCCCAAAACCAAACTCCGTCTGAAACAGCTCCCACTGCAACACCGGCGCAGAGTCCGCGACCAAGTCCCAGTCCGAGCCCGACTCCAACTCCCATCAACTGGTCTACCGATCCCATGCTCAAGCGTTTTGTCTGGCGCAGTATCGGGCCCGCAAGCATGGGCGGGCGCATCGACGACATCACAGCCGCCGAACAGAATCCCTACATCATCTACGTGGCGTTCGCGACCAACGGCGTCTGGAAGTCGACAAACAACGGCACGACCTTTCAGCCGGTTTTCGATACTTACGGCACGCACTCCATCGGCGACGTTGCAGTCGCGCCTTCCGATTCAAACATCGTTTGGGTAGGCACGGGCGAAGCGAACAATCGCCAGAGCTCGAGCTTCGGCGACGGCATTTACAAATCAGTCGACGCCGGCAAGACATTCACGAAGATGGGTCTCGAGGATTCGCAAACGATCGCGCGCATCGTCATCGATCCTAAAGATCCCAACATCGTCTACGTCGCAGTGTTGGGCCATCTCTTCGGACCAAACAAAGAGCGCGGCATCTACAAAACTACGGACGGCGGTAAGACCTGGACCAACGTGAAGTTCATCGACGAAGACACGGGCTTCACCGACCTCGCGATGGACGCCTCAGACAACAAGATTCTTTACGCCGCTTCTTATCAACGCCGCCGCACAAGCTTTGGCTTCAACGGCGGTGGGCCGGGCAGCGGCATCTGGAAGACGATCGACGCCGGCAAGACGTGGAAGAAACTTGAAGGCGGCGGACTGCCGGAAGGTTTGTTGGGACGCATCGGTCTCGACGTGTCGCGTTCCAATCCAAACATCGTTTACGCGCAGATGGAAGTGGGCGCGAGCACGGGCACGGGTGGTGAAGAGCCGACCTTTGGTGGTCCGGCGCCGAGCCCTTCGCCGTCAGCGTCGCCGACGCCCAGTCCTGCTGCTTCGCCGACGCCAACTCCCGTGGATCCCAAGAAGTCAGGCGTGTGGCGTTCGGACGACAAAGGGAAAACGTGGCGGATCGTCAGTAACGAAAACAACCGCCCGATGTACTACAGCCAGATTCGCGTCGATCCGAAAAATCCTGAGAATGTTTACGTCGGCGGATTGAACTTCAGCAAATCGACTGACGGCGGCAAGACGTTCAAATCGCTCCAGGCGGGCATCGCACACAGCGACAATCACGCGATCTGGATCAATCCCACTAACGGCGATCACATCATGATTGGCAACGACGGCGGCCTGAACGTCACTTACGACCAGGGCGCGACGTGGGAGTTCGTCAACACGATTCCCGCCGCGCAGTTCTACGCCATCGGAGTTGACATGCGTAAGCCGTACTACGTCTACGGTGGCTTGCAGGACAATGGCTCGTGGGGTGGTCCAAGCCAGACGCGAAATCAAAACGGGATTACCAATGCTGATTGGTATCGTGTCGGCGGCGGCGATGGTTTCTATACTCAGGTCGATCCGACTGACTACAACACAGTCTATGCCGAGTCCCAGGGCGGCGCGGCGCAACGTTTGGATTTGCGCACCGGTCGCAGCGTCAGTATTCGTCCGCGAGGCGTGCCGAGACGCGGTGGACAGGGACGTCAGGGCGGCCAGGGTGGCGCACCAAGCGCGAGTCCTTCGCCCACGGCTTCGCCGACTCCCGACCCGCTCACTGCCTTCGCAGCCGCGCAGGGGTTGGGAGGTTTTGGCGGCGCGAATTTGCAGTCGAACGTAGTTCCGACACCTCCTGCAACCGAGACTTATCGATTCTACTGGAACACGCCGATCCATCTCTCGCCACATAATCCGCGCGTGGTGTACTTCGGCGGCAACAGGCTCTTCAGATCGATGGATCGCGGCGACACCTGGACCACGACGATCGATCTATCGAAGCAGATCGATCGCAGCACGTTGCCGATTATGGGCGTGCCGGGCAAGGACCCGATGGCTTCGAAGCACGACGGTTACACGGGCTATGGCTATGTTGTGACTGTCGCCGAGTCGCCGAAAGTGCCGGGCATACTGTGGGTTGGCACGGACGACGGCAACGTTCAGGTCAGTCGCGACGGCGGCGCCACCTGGACCAACGTTTCGAAGAACGTGCCGGGGATAGGCGAGACGTATCACATCTCGCGTGTTGAGCCTTCGCACTACGATCCGGGTACGTGTTATCTAGCGGTCGACGGACATCGACTTGACGATCTGAAGCCGTACCTGTTTGTTACCAGAGACTATGGTGCGACGTGGACTTCGATCGTCAACAACCTGCCGAAGTGGGGAACAGTCAACGTTGTCGTCGAAGACGCGAAGAACAAAGACCTGCTCTTTGCCGGTACCGAGTATGGTATTTACGTCTCGCTCAACGGCGGCAAGGAATGGAAGCCGTTGATGTCAGGCATGCCGACGATGCGCATCGACGACATTCTGATCCATCCACGAGATAACGATCTGATCGTCGGCACACACGGTCGTGGCATCTTCATCATCGACGATATCTCGCCGTTGCAGCAGTGGTCGCAGAAGGTGAGTGATTCCGCGGTGCACCTGTTTGACGTGAGACCGGGGACGATCTGGATGAACGATCCGCGGCTTGGTCGTTACTGGGGCGGCGCGAAGCTCTTCCGCGGCGCGAATCCGGCGCCAGGCACGGCGATTCATTACTATTTGGGTGCTGTTCCGTCGGGTGACGTGAAACTGACGATCTCGGATTACACGGGTAAGGTTGTCCGCAATCTCGCCGGTACGAACGAGGTTGGACTGAATCGAGTGCAGTGGAACCTTCGCAGCGATCCGCCTCCGCGTCCGGCGACGGGCGGTGGATTTGGCGGTGGCGGCGGCGGCGGAGGCGGTGGTGGCTTCGGCAACGTCTTTACCCAGGGACTACCCCTCGAAGCCGGCACCTACAACCTGACGCTTACCGTTGGCGGTAAGGAATACAAGACGAAGATCGTCGTCGAGAACGATCCGGGTCTTTAAGAAATTAGCCACGGATTTACACGGAAGACACGGATAAGAAAAACTATTTCTGATCCGTGTCATCCGTGGCTTACATCATTCTCGCGATCACGCACTTCAAGTAGTAAGTCTCGGGCATGCCTGAGAGGACTGGGTGATCGGTGGCTTGCATGCGCTTTTCCATGATTTGCAGTCGCCGGCGTGCATCGATTGCGGCCTGGGCCAGGATCTCGAGAAAGAGTTCCTCGGAAACGTGGTACGAGCACGTACACGTCACCAGTACGCCACCCGGTTTCAGCAGTTTCAACGCCCGCAAGTTGATCTCTTTATAACCGCGAATCGCAGCCTTCAGGCTCGCGCGATTTTTAGCGAACGCAGGCGGATCGAGAACGATCACGTCGAAGCGTTCGCCCACCGCCTCCATCTCTCTTAATGCATCGAAGACGTTTGCTTCGCGAAATTCAACATTACCGAACGCGTTGAGCTCCGCATTTCGTTGCGCTGCGGCGATTGCGTCAGCGGAGATATCGATCCCGATCACGCTTTCACATACCTGAGCGAGGTGCAGCGCGAACGCGCCATTGAACGTGAAGCAATCGAGCGCGCGTGTTTTGTTCGTTGTTTGCGCGGCAGCGCGCGCGGCTAGGCGGTTCTCGCGTTGATCCAGAAACGATCCCGTTTTTTGTCCGCCCAAAGGCTCGACACGGAAGCGCAGCCCCTGTTGAAGGATTTCCAATTCTTCCGGCGCTTCGCCGTAAACCGTTCCGCTGAGTAACGGCAATCCCTCGAGCTCGCGAACACGCGCATCGTTGCGCTCGATCACCGCCCGCGGATTGAATTGCTCGACGAGTATTTCGATTAGTAAAGGTTTGATTGCGTCAGTGCCTTGCGACAATGTTTGCACGACGAGTACGTCGTCATAACGGTCAACGATCAACGACGGCAGCAAGTCACCTTCGGAGTAGATCAATCGATAAGCATTTGTATCGGGCGGGATGTGCCTGCGACCGGCAGCGTCCGTGATTCTCCGTCGCCACCATTCGCGATCGATCTCCTCGTTGCTTTGCGTCAGAAACCGCAGCGCTATCTGTGACCTGTCGCTAAACAGTGCCTGGCCGATAAAATTGCCACGCTCGTCCTTGACCGAAACAATCGAGCCGCCCCCGGCATCGACGTCCACCAGATCGCTCTGATAAATCCATAAATGACCCTGCCGGACGCGATCCGCTCCCCGCTTGTTAACTCGAACCGTTTTCATTCAGAATACTCTGCCACGAAGAAATACTTTTATCCACAGATTACACAGATTCATTATGGAATCTGCGTAATTTGTGGATAAAGTGTATGCTAGGCGCTGAGCATGGCAACGAAAACGAAAGAGCTCCCGCTCACTTTCAATCCCCAAAACACTCGCGAGATCGACTACGAAAAAGACCTTGGCGACCCGGGCGAGTTTCCTTACACGCGCGGCATCTACCCAAACATGTATCGCGGGCGTCTTTGGACCATGCGCCAGTACGCCGGCTACGCCACTGCCGAAGAATCAAACGCTCGTTACAAATATCTACTAGCCCAGGGCACCACCGGTCTTTCGGTAGCGTTCGACTTGCCCACGCAGATCGGGCTCGACTCCGACGATCCGCTCGCGCTCGGAGAAGTAGGTAAAGTCGGCGTCGCGATCGACTCGCTCGACGACATGGAACGTCTCTTTGCCGGGATTCCGCTCGACGAAGTTTCCACGTCGATGACTATCAACGCGACCGCCGCGATTCTCTTGTCGTTGTATCTCGCGGTTGCGCGCAAGCAGGGCGTTCCGTTCAACAAAGTCAGGGGCACGCTGCAAAACGATATTCTCAAGGAGTACATCGCGCGCGGCACTTACATTTATCCACCGGCGCCGTCGCTGCGACTGGTCACAGACATCTTCGCGTACTGCGCGCGTGAAGTGCCTAGCTGGAACACGATCTCGATCAGTGGCTATCACATTCGCGAAGCCGGCTCGACCGCCGTACAGGAAGTCGCTTTCACACTCGCTGACGGGATCACTTACGTTGAAGCAGCGCTTGCTGCCGGTCTCGAGATCGACGACTTTGCGCCACGCATCTCCTTCTTCTTCAATTCACACAATAACCTGCTCGAAGAGATCGCGAAGTTTCGCGCCGCGCGACGCTTGTGGGCGCGCATCATGCGCGATCGTTTCAAAACGCGCGATCCGCGTTCGCTGATGTTGAGATTTCATACGCAGACGGCAGGCTCGTCGTTGACGGCGCAGCAGCCGGAAGTGAATGTCGTGCGGACGACGATCCAGGCGCTCGCGGCAGTGTTGGGTGGAACACAGTCGTTACACACAAACTCGATGGACGAGGCGTTGGCGCTGCCGACCGAAGCGGCGGCACGCGTGGCGTTGCGAACGCAGCAGGTGATTGCTCACGAGTCGGGAGTTGTCGAAACGGCTGACCCGCTCGCAGGTTCTTACACGATCGAGCATTTGACTGACGAGATTGAAGAGGACGCGCTCGAGTATCTGAAAAAAATTGATGCGATGGGTGGGATGTTGCGTGCAATTGAAACCGGGTACGTGCAGCGCGAGATACAGGAGGCGGCGTACCAGTATCAGAAAGCGATCGAGACGCGGGAGCAGGTAGTGGTTGGCGTGAATCGTTTTGAACTGGATGAGGAGCCGGCGGTCACCGTGTTGCGGATCGATCCGGCGATCGAGCAGGCGCAAGTCGAGCGTGTTCGTGCATTGCGCGAGCGCCGCGACTCGCAGCTTGCCACAACCGCGCTGAACAACTTACAACAAGCTGCGACCACCGACGAAAACCTCCTGCCGCGAATCCTCGAATGCGTCGAGTCGTACGCGACGGTAGGCGAGATCAGCAACACGCTGCGACGCGTTTGGGGCGAGTATCGCGAGACGTCTACGCTTTAGAAAGCATTTTACGCAAAGGCGCAAAGGCGGAAAGAAAAGCCGCAAATAAAGAGGCGTTGAGGGCTTGATTATGTATTTCTTTGCGGCGCCTTTGCGTGAGACATAATCGGAGAAGATCATGAACCGACGAGAATTCAGTAAATCATTGGCCTTAGGTCTTGCGACCGTTGGTCTCGGTGGTGTCCCCGCGATCGCGCGCACAGCGGCGCCGCAGTTTTCCATCACCATGGACGACTTCCACTGGCAAAACGCCGTCAAGCTCACACCCACCGAGCGCAACCAGGCCATTCTCGACACCCTCAACGCCAACTCCATCAAAGCTGCCCTATTCGTAATCGGCCGCAACATCGACAGCGACGAAGGAAAACAACTTCTCGCCCCGTGGGACAAAGCCGGCCACCTGATTGGTAACCACACCTACTCACACCGCAACTATAATGCTTCAGGTACGGTCATCGAGGAGTATCAGCAGGACATCCTGCGCGCCGAGTCGTTACTCAAAAACTTTCCCCGCTTCCGGAAATATTTCCGTTTCCCGCTGCTCAAAGAAGGCGACACGACCGTCAAGCGCGACGCGATGAGAACATTCCTCGCCGGCCACGACTATCGCACCGGCCACGTCACGATCGATAATTCCGACTGGGCCATCGATCAGCGATTGACCACGCGCCTCAAGAAAGACGCCTCCGCCGACGTAAAGCCGTATCGCGATTTTTACATGGAGCACATGTGGGCGCGCGCTGAGTATTACGACGCGCTCGCCCAGCGCGTACTCGGGCGCCCGGTGAAGCACACGGTGCTGGTACACTTCAATCTCTTGAACGGTCTCTTCCTCGGCGACTTGATCGCGATGTTCAAGTCAAAAGGTTGGCAGCCGATTGATGCTGAAGAAGCCTTCACGGATAAAGTCTTCTCAGCCAGGCCGAACGTTCTTCCCGCGGGCGAGAGCATCGTCTGGTCGCTCGCGAAAGAGAAGGGAACGATATCGAAATCATTGCGTTATCCGGCCGAGGACGGCGCATATGAGAATGCGAGGATGGATAAACTCGGACTATGAAGGAATCTCTATTAATGTTATGAAAACCAAACGACTCCCACTATTCGTTCTTCCTCTACTGCTGATTGTCACTAGCGCGCAGGCGCAAACACCGTCTTGGAAGATGTACACAATCCCCGGCGAAGACTTTTCAGTGGCGCTGCCAAATCTTCCCGCGTTTCACGCGACTTATGGATGGGACGCTAAAAATGAAAAGACTCGCCGTTTGTACAGTCTTGGGGCTTATGCCGACGGCTTGGTTTACGTAGTTCACGTTTATGAGCGTCGACAATCGCTGGATTCTTTTCTGAAGAAAGCAGAGATTCCAACATCGGGTTTAACTGATCTCACTCTCAACGGGTTCCCCGGCAAAGAGCGCAGGCGCACCGAGTTCGAAAGCATGTCGCAGTTCTTTGCCACCGAACACCGGCTCTATCACTTTGAGGCAACGGGCACGTCATTAGACGATCCGAGAATGACGAAGTTCTTTTCCTCGTTTTCACTACACAAGTTAAAAGACAGCATTGAGGTTGTTGATGGACCAGGGCTTCCCTGGCAACTTCCCGCTGAACCGGAACCTGCCGGTGACGAAACTACTAAGCTGTACGAAAGGATTTACACAGGAAAGGATGTCGACAAGAAGGCCCGGCTGGGGATGAAACCACAACCTTCTTACACAGAACAGGCCCGGCGAATCTCTCTTACTGGAACGGTATTTCTAAAAGTTGTTTTCGCACGAAACGGCAGTGTAACTAACATTCGAACTGTCTCCGGTCTACCCTTCGGATTGACGGAGAGCGCCATCGACGCTGCGCGAAAGATCAAGTTCATTCCGGCGATGAAAGACGGAAAGTACGTTTCGACGTGGATGCAACTTGAATATTACTTTAATCTCTACTGATACACGATGGCCCACCTGCTCGAAGTTCGAAATCTGCAAACACACTTCCCCACGCGCGCCGGACTCGTCCGCGCGGTTGACGGCGTGAGTTTTCATCTCGATCGTGGCGAGCTGCTGGGGCTGGTGGGTGAGTCTGGTTGTGGTAAGTCGATCACTGCGCTCTCGGTGATGCGTCTCGTCGCGCCGCCCGGAAAGATTGTCAACGGCGAGATACTTTTCGACGGCAAGGACCTGCTGTCACTCTCTGACGCACAGATGCGCGAGATGCGCGGTGACGACATCGCGATGATCTTTCAGGATCCGATGACGTCGCTCAACCCCGTTTTTACTGTTGGCGAGCAGATCGCCGAAGCGCTGCGGCTGCACCGCAAGATGTCGCAGAAGCAGGCACGTCAGGCGACCATCGAAGCGATGCGTGAAGTGGCCATTCCGGATCCGGCGCGGCGCGTCGATGATTACCCGCACCAACTTTCAGGCGGCATGCGACAGCGCGTGATGATCGCGATGGCGCTCGCGTGTAATCCAAAACTGTTGATTGCCGACGAACCGACGACGGCGCTCGACGTGACGATTCAAGCGCAGATTCTTGAGTTGTTGGACGAGTTGCGAAAGCAGCGAGAGTTGGCTGTGCTATTGATTACACACGATCTCGGCGTGGTTGCAGAAGTCGCCGATCGCGTCGCGGTAATGTACACCGGAAGAATTGTTGAAGAGTCGCCTGTAGATGAATTGTTTGCACGGCCAAAGCATCCGTACACGGAAGGGCTGTTGCGCTCTGTTCCCAAACTCACGAGCACGCAAGTGGTCCAGAAGGAGCGTTTGGAAACAATCGAAGGCGTAGTGCCGAGTCCGACTGATTTGCCGCCGGGCTGTCACTTCGCGCCGCGCTGCCATCATCGCATGCCTCGTTGCACGGCAGAAGAGATTCCGCTTTATCAACTGGAGAACAGCGTCGAAGTGCGTTGCGTGCTTTACGATCTTGCGGCTGCTGTTGCGGCGGACCACGAAGGAGCTCATGAGCGCACAAGTTGAAATAGACAATCACGCCGGATCACCGCCGTTGCCGGAAGACCGCGACAGGCTCATCAGCGTGCGTGGATTGGTGAAGCACTTTCCGGTCGAAGGCTCTGACGACGTCGTGCGCGCGGTTGATGGAGTGTCGTTTGAGATCTTCGCGGGCGAGACGCTGGGTCTCGTTGGCGAGTCAGGTTGTGGCAAGTCGACTGTTGGACGTTGCTTGCTGCGTTTGATCGAACCGACTTCCGGCCACGTGCATTTTCAGGGACGCGACATACTCGCGCTCAACAGGAAAGAGCTGCGCGAGATCCGTCGTGAGATGCAGATCATCTTTCAGGATCCTTACGCTTCGCTAAACCCGCGCATGAAGATCGGCGACATCGTTGCGGAGCCTCTCGTGATTCACAACCAGGGAACGAAAAGTGAACGTCGCGATCGTGTCGCCGGACTTTTGCGACGCGTCGGGCTCGATCCGGATTACATGAATCGTTACGCGCACGAGTTTTCAGGTGGGCAACGGCAGCGCATCGGCGTGGCGCGCAGTCTCGCGCTCAATCCGAAGTTGATCGTTGCTGATGAGCCGGTGTCGGCGCTGGATGTTTCAGTGCAGGCGCAGGTCGTTAACCTGCTGCAGGAGCTTCAGGAAGAA
>DATENQ010000332.1:0-13490 GCA_035275005.1 Pyrinomonadaceae bacterium
AGAACAACAACGCGACGCCCGTGCCGCCATCCGTGCCCTCGCGCTCAGCATTGGCAACGACGAATCAGAGTCGCTCAGCGACCCGCTGGTGCACTGAGGACCGCCACAAAAAGGCACAAAAAGCACAAAGAAGAACCTCTAATTTACTTTTGTGCTTTTTGTGCCTTTTTGTGGCTCAATATAATTTGAGAGCTGAACGGGCACGAACCTCAAGCGCTACCACGGCTTTGCTTTGACGACGTGCAGGAGGAAGAGAGTCAATCGCGACCAGGGCTGCACTGAAAGCAGCACACGCCTCTTCACCTCTGCCGGCAAGCTTTAGAATCTCGCCACGTCGAACCAGCCACGCTTCCTTTCGCTCTGATTGAGCGGCTATGAGGTCCAGTCGACTTAAGGCGCCGTCGTAATTCTGACGGCGCAATTCGAGCTCGATCGCCGGTAGTTGCAGAGTGACTATTGGGCCAAGCTGCTTGATACCTTCGTCGAGTCCACTCAACGCTTCATCAACGTGTTTTCCGTCCCTGGCCAGGAGATCTGCGCGCTCGAGGTAGAGCTCAGGATCCGGTGACCGTGCGATAGCGCGAGAAAAATCGTTAACTGCACTCGCGGTGAATCCGAGTTTGGCAAGTACACGTGCTCGTGTAATCACCGCGTCGAAGTGATTTGGTTGTTGAGTGAGGAAACGATCGAGCACGAGCTTCGCACGCTGGAATCTACCCGAGTCAAACAACATCTTGCCACGCGCCACATCAACGATCGCCAGGCCTGGTTGTAAACGTGCTGCTCGATCATAGTCAGCAGCAGCACGATTCCAATCATGATGCAGTCGATGTAGCTCGCCGCGTTGCAGATACAGTGACGCATTCTTCGGGTCGCGTTTGATCTTCGCCGTAATCGCTGCAATCTGTTCGTGCAAACCTTCGTGAGCGTGCGCGAACGACGGTAGCAGAGTAAGACACACTACAAAGCCGAGCAGCCAGATCATTCTTTTCGAGAAATACTTTACTAACATCGGTTTCTCCATCACTTGGGTGTCCTGGCGCTCGCAGTGTTTGAGTATGCTGAATTGCCTACCCCATTAAAGGCGCGGACCCTGTAGTTGTACGTGGTGTTCTTATTAACGCCCGTGTCCGCAAATGTCGTAGAGTTACTTCCCACCTGAGCAATCTGTGCAAAGTTTGTACAACCCGCATTCCTACAACGTTCAATTCTGAAACCGGTTTCGTTATCCGAGTTGTCAGTCCACGAAAGATTGATCTGGCTTCTGGAAATCGCGGTTGCGGTCAAGTTTGTTGGCGCCGCCGGTAGCACTGGCACAACCCCGCCTTTAACAATCCTGAAGTAATCCGCGATCACTCCGTTTTCGCGCAGGAACTTCGCGTCGAGCGTATCGCCGTTGATGTCCAGCACCATTGAACCGAGGTTGTTCAGCGAGATAAACATTGCTGGATGGTTCAGCAGTCCGCCGGAAATCTGTCCTGAGCTTCCGGCCACCGCGTAAACAGCTCCCTCGTGAACACCTGGACCAAGAGTCGGTTTGTTATAAGCTCCGCTACCGTCCGGTCGTCCACTGCCCCCATCTTTTTTCATCGCATTCGTGAACGTCGACGACACTCCATAATGTCCGTCGATCAGGAAGGAACGCTCGTAAGAATGACTATGGCCTGCCAACACCAGATCAACGCCAGCCTGTTCGAGAATGGGAAGGAAATTCTGCCGCATCTCAACCAGATTCGACTCGGTATCTGAATTGTGGGATCCCTTGGTGTACGGAGGATGGTGCCAGAAAGCAATGGTCCATTGTCGCGTCGAAGAAGCCAGATCGGCTCTCAGCCAGGTCGCCATTGGACCATTCGTTGAACGATCCGAGGTCATCGAATCGAGACAGATGAAATGAATGTTCCCGTAGTCAAACGAATAGTATCTTTCGGTGCCGGACGCCATGCCGCCGGCCTCAGCATTCGCGGGTAACGTAAACATCGCGAAGTAAGGAAGACTGGCAGGAGGATTGGACGACTGCGCCGTGTCGTGATTGCCGATCGTGGGCCAAAGCACAGACTGTCGCAACGTCGTTGGATAGATGTTAAAGACAGCTGTCTGGTACTCGCTATCAAGGCCGCTCTCGTAGGCATTATCGCCCAGCATTAACCAGAGATTCGTGTGCGTGGCGCCGGTAAAGGTTAGATAAGCATTGCGCACAGCCTGAGCATTCGTGTCCGCGGTTCCGGAGTCGCCCAGGATCCAGATGCGCGTTGGACTGGCGCTGCCGGCCACGGGCGAGGTAACAAAGAAGTGAGTTGAGTCGTTTCCAGCCAGCACCTGGGTGGTCGAGCCTACTGAGTAAAAGTATTTCGTAGCTGGAGACAGACCGGAGAGAGGGACTTCGTGTTCTGTAGTTAACGTGGCGCTGCCGGCGCTGAGATTAAGACTGCCCTGCGTCGTTCCATAAGTTACGCGGCTGTCCGTGGCAATGTTGGTGCGCCAGCGAACGATGGTGCTGTTTGGAGTTCCGATTTGCAGGTAAGGTCCACGCGTTACCGACTGAGCGGCGCCGGTGGATACGAACACGCTGATGATTGCGATTGAAAAAGCTAAGCGAAAGGCGTTGATGTAACGTGTCTTCGTAGTTTGCATAGGTAGCCCCTTACTGGTCTTGTGAGAAGTGATAAAACTTTGGTCGGGGGTGCAGCTGTAGTGCGTGCGAAAGGATAGAGCAATGGCGACTCGCAAGTCCAGCCTCTGCTTTCAGAACCTCAGAGTCTGCTTAAGCGAGCATTTCTCGAAGGCGAACAAACATGCGCATGATTTCAATGTTTGCCTGTATCGCACGCTCGCTTTTCAAAACACTCGACAGCACTGAGATACCCTGTTCAGTGAAAGCGTACGGTCGACACTTGACGTGTTTCCCCCGGCATCTTTTTGCTTCCAGCGCTTTGGCTTCATCCATAGTGAGCTGGAACATAAAGTCCGACGGGAACAACTCCGGATCCCGCTTGACTGTTTGGTGGAGCATTTTGATGGCGACACCGAAGCGCCTGGCTAAGACGTGATCAAGAATCACTTTTTTGCCACGAATCACGAGGATCGATTTATCGCCGGACTGCTCCGAGATACATACCAATTCATACGTCATGCGACGTCTCCTTTGCACGTGAGGTGATTTAAGATAATAGCAACCTGAAATCTCACGCTGCTCATCTTCAGCGGGATAACAGCTATTGCTCTCAGATGCGAGTAGTAATACTACTCTCATCTGAGAATGTCAAATACTATTTTTAGCGGTCAGAAGCGGAAGGTTTCGATCGCGGCGAGGTCCGCGCAAGCCTTTGCTGGGAACGCCTGAAGTTGAAACTGCCTGGAAGTTTATGAGGCAGAGTCGCGGTGTCGTCGATGAGGCTCTCGACGTGAACCCGCGCTACGCGTCCGTAATTCAACAACATCCAAAGCGATGGTTCACGTGCGCCAGTCTCATACTCGGAGATTCGGGCTGCGGAAAAAGAATCCTGTGCACCCAGACGCCGCAACATTTGTGATTGCGACAACCCCAGGGCATTTCTGATCTGAAGCAGCTTTCGAGCGAGGTTTTTGGGTCGGTTTTGCGATTTTGCTCCCATTTGAGAACATAATCATACTCTCAATTGAGAGAATTATTCAAGATGGCATTTTCGCCCGACTCGTCGCCCGGAAACGATTGGGCCACAGATTTTCACGATTCTGTGGCCCAAATGCATTTTTCTGTTTACGACTGGTGCCTTGTCGTTTTAGGATGGCACGTCTTTGACAATCAGTAACGGCCAAATGCGCGGCTCAACCTCCGACATTAAAGAGTGATGAGCATCGCCGCTGAGCATGTAAGCTTCATACTCACGGCGAAAAATAAAAGCGAACGCAGGCGACTCCCAACTGCGAGTAGCGCCCGGAAATTCTCATCAGGAGGCATTTTCTGATGGGAAATCCGCGTCCCCGACCCATGCGACTGGCTGAAAAACTCCTGCAAATACGTGTTGGTCTGGGCCTGTCTCAAACTCAGATGCTCGAACGTCTCGGCCTGGGAGACACGATGCACTACGGCCGTATTTCAGAGTACGAGCAGGACAAGCGCGAGCCCACCCTCATGACACTTCTCGCCTACGCCCGCGCTGCGAGTGTTCACCTTGAAGACATCGTCGACGACGACTTCGAGCTGCCCCGCAAGCTTCCCGGAAATGTTAACTACCGCGGCATCACGCGGAAATCCAGCCGGAAGTAAAAGATTTCACAAAAAGTCGCAAAGAAGCGCAGAGCCGCCAAGGTTGTGGTTGACCAATTTGCGCCTTGGCGGATCTTTGCACCTTTGCGTGAAAAAGCCTTTAATATCTCGACGACACCAGAATGCAAGTCTTCTACACACCCCGCTACTACGCCGATATTGGTCCAGGCCACATCTTTCCCATACGCAAGTTTGAACTGGTGCGCGACAAGCTCCTCGCGGAAGGAACTATAGAACCGTCCGAGATTGTCGAACCTGCTCCGGCGCCGCTCGAGGATGTGCTGCTGGTCCACACCACTGACTACATCTCGCGCCTGTGTAGCGGCAATTTAACGACTAAGGAGATCAGACGCCTCGGATTGCCATGGTCTGAATCCCTGGTGCAACGCTCCTTTTATGCTGTCGGCGGAACACTGGCCGCCACGCACGCTTCCCTGTCGGAGGGCTACAGCTCGAACCTGGCCGGCGGGACGCATCACTCGTTCTCCGAACGAGGCGAGGGTTTTTGCGTATTGAACGACGTGGCCATCGCGATTCACGCCGTGCGGGCGCGGAAGTTGATACAACGTGCCGCGATCGTTGATTGCGACGTGCATCAGGGCAACGGCACCGCAACGATCTTTGCCGGTGATGACGACACGTTTACGTTCTCGATTCACGGGGCCAACAACTATCCTCTCTTCAAAGCCCAATCGACCTTGGACGTCGAGCTGGCCGACGGCAGCTCCGACGCGGAATACCTGGGCACGCTGGCGAAGCATTTACCTTCCGTATTCGCAGCCGCACCGGAGATCGTTTTCTACCTTGCCGGAGCGGACCCTTACAAAGGAGACAAACTGGGCCGTCTTGCACTCTCGATCGAAGGTCTACGCGAACGCGACGCTTACGTGTTGCGTGAATGTTATGAACGCGAAATTCCGATCGTGACTGTAATGTCTGGTGGTTACGGCAAAGATATCAATGACACAATCGAGATTCACTGCAACACGATTCGCACGGTTAAAGAGGTATTTGAACCTAGAGTGGTCACGCGCCGGCTCGCCTGAAACAAGATGCGCAGACTTTTCCGATTGATCTTTTTGGTGGTGTTGGGCCTCGTAGTCGGAATTATCGGTTACGAAGCAATCATGTTCGTGCGCGTGTCGTCTCTGCGTAAGGGTAACCCGTCGTCGACGTCGTTGATCGACACGCGGATAAGAGAAGCAGAAGCGAAAGGTCAACAGCCCAAGCGCGAACAGGCCTGGGTGCCGTTGGAGAGGATCTCGCCGAATCTTCAGCGCGCGGTGCTCGCCGGCGAAGACACCAACTTCACGACTCATCACGGTTTCGATTACGAAGCGATCCAGAAAGCATTTGAGCAGGCACAGCGCGAAACTGCTCGGCAGGCAAAGGCTGAGGGCGAGGACGACGATTGGCTTCCGAGTCTGCCGGAATTCAAGCGTGGCGGCTCAACAATCAGCCAGCAACTCGCGAAGAACCTCTATCTGTCGTCGCAACGTTCGTTTCTGAGGAAGGGTCAGGAAGCGATTTTGACAGTCATGCTCGAGCGTATGCTGGATAAGCGTCGCATACTGGAGATCTATTTGAATGTGATTGAGTGGGGCGACGGTGTTTACGGCGCTGAAGCAGCATCACAGCGTTACTTTCGCAAGCCTGCCTCCGCGCTGACAGCCAGCGAGGCCGCATACTTATCCGCCATGATCCCCAACCCACGTACCGTCTTCAACCCCCAAATCAACCCTCGCCGCGTCGCTCGCCGCCAGCGCATCATCCTCCGCGGCATGCCCTACGTAAAGCTGCCTTAAAACGCCTAAAGCCTGAGGCTTATTTAGCCACCGATTACACAGATAAACACGGATTAAATTTTATCTGTGTTCATCCGTGTAATCCGTGGCTTCATACTACTTCCACAAGATGAGCCCGTGGCATCTTAGCGGGCTCGCGACTTGGGTTTTTGCGCGCCGATGGTGAATGATTTTATGAAGCGCGATACGTTCTCGTCTTCTTCCATGTAGAAAGCGACGGCGATGAACATCTGTCTTCGATCGTCAACCATCCTGGTGAAAACACGCGCGCGGGCTGGGACAGTGCAGGACCTCAGATCATATTCGCTGCCTGTGTATCCGCCCTGCGAGATACTCGTTTCATTCTGTAGTTCACAAAGGAACGATTGTGGCCTGCCAACGCTTTCCGCGCCGATTTGAAAACCTTGCCCGACCGCTCGTAGAAAAACTCCCAAAGCCTCCGAGATAGCGTGCTTATCCGTTTCACCCATACTCGGAGCAGTAACCCACGAAACCACATACACCGACGAACCGTCGCGGCCTATGAAGAAGTGAGTCTCGCCATCAGGTATCGGAGCTTCCGTCAGCTTACCGTCCTCGGGTACGAGTGCTGAAAAATTTGCGCCGGAGGTTCGGAGCCACCCCCAGTTACCGCGACTTGGACCAGCAGCAGGCAACGCCGTACCCACATTCGGAGATAGAGGAGCGGCCGCGATACCGGCAGTCATCAACGTAAAATTGGTGAGCTCCGCGGCAGGCCGCTTAGGAGCCGGCTGTGCTTCAGCCGCAACCGACTTCAAACTCACAACCGGATTTCTCCGCAGCGCTTCTTCCTTAACAAATTCCCACGGCGCAACGGGATTCTCTTGCTGCCACAAGCCGCGACGCTCGTTTCGCGCTGCCTGTTCAGATTGCTGATAGACGTCGCGATCCATCCCGGTCAATCGATTCGTGTTTGTGTCGAACCAGGCTGCGCCATCGCGAATCATCTGCGCACCGATGTCTGCGTCATTCAACAAGACACGGCCCGTCAAGCTACTGTCCGAAGTGATCCCGGAGTATTCCACCAACACAGACTTATCGAGGATCAGATCCGCGAGGTGCTTCTTCGCCACATCGCCGAACGCCTGATTCATCTCCGGCGCATCGACGCCTAGCAGCTTGACGCGAACCGGGCGATTCAGATTGTAGATGGTGAGCACATCGCCGCTATCGACCTCAATCACTTTCCCAAACAGTGACGCGGCGCGTACATCGCTTGGAATGAGGCAGGTGGCAATCGCAAGAAGCAGAATGTAACGCTTCATAATCAACCTCATAAAAAGTATCCACAGATTACACAGATTGATCCAGGTCCATCTGTGTAATCTGTGGATGGATTTTGCGGAGAAACCTAGACCGCGAACTCTTTTGCCAGTTTCAACTCGGCTTTGCGCAACTCGAATCGCCCGCGACCAATGTTGCCCTGGGAGTTCAGCGCCAGGACGACGAAATAGTCGCGACTCAGGAGTCGCATCAACATCACGGCGCCTTCGAGTGAAACGACGAGCTCGCGCAGTCCGCCAAGACCCGTATCCGTTCCGGCACGCTGCGCACTGCGGACCAGCGAAGTAAACTCTGCCGCCGCTACGTCGAGATTCGCATCTATACCGGCTTCGCCCAGAACCTTCTCGACGGCGATACCATCTGTTCCCATTATGAGCGCACCGAGGCTTCCATCGGTGCGTCCAATAACGTCTTCAAGCATTTCCTTGAACATGTGGCCCTCCAATTAAGGACGTTGACCGCTAAGAGTTCCCGGCCGCGCCGTCGTCGTGCCAGTCGGACTGTTGGGCAGCGGAGCACTCAACAACTGCGGTTGAGTCGAAGGTGTGGTCATCGGTTGCGACTGAGGCTGTTGTTGCAACTGAGTCGGAGTCGGCGTGTTGCTCGGCGGATTTCCGAGTGGAACCGGCTGCGGAATCGTGATCGAGCGCTGGCCATTGCTAACTGTTCCCGCAGTCGGACGTCCCTGAAAGTCAGGACGATAGATGTGCGGGGTGATGAAGAAAAGAATCTCGCTGTTTTGACGCGTCGTGAGCTTTCGCTTGAAGAGATTGCCTACGACCGGAATCGAAGCGAGTCCGGGCGTACGTTGTTGAGCTTCGCCTTCGGTGTCGGCAAGGACTCCGCCCATAACTGTCGTGCCACCATCCGGAACCAGCACTTCCGACTGCATGCGCTGCGTATCGATTCCCGGAACACCGCCGACGGCGATGCCGGCGTTGAGTGTGTTGTTCTCGATCGTGACTCGTAGGACCACGGTGCCCGCGTCAGTGATCTGCGGAGTGATGGAAAGACGCAGCGGTACGGACACGAAGGTCGTCGTAACCACCGCAGTACCACTTGCAGCCTGTGTTGTTTGCACCGGTATCTGCGAACCACTTTCAATCTGCGCTGGACGATTGTTCAACGCGGTTACGCGTGGAGTAGCGACTGTTTTCGCCTGTCCTCGCGATTCGGCCAACGTAATCAGCGCGCTGATCTGAGCACTGCCAATCAATCCTGTTGTCAGACCAATCACGGTGCTTGCCGCTGCCGCGGCGAGTGACGGCGCGGGTTGAGTCGTATTCGTCAAACCGCCAAAAACACCAAACGGATTCGGTCCGGACGGCGTGCCCGAGGCGCCCGTGCCGGAACCGCCGCTGCCGCTTCCGGAACCACCGCCGGTGCCGCTGCCTGTACTAACAGTCGGAAGAGTCGATACGTTCGCCAACCCACCGCGTGTAAAGTTCGCAACGCCGAGCGAGAGCTGCGCGCCGAGATCGCGACTGAAGTTGCGCTGCGCGATCACGATGCGAGTTTCGATTTCAACCTGCGGCTCGGGCTGGTCCAGGATCGCAACGAGCTGGCGAATCGCGTCGATGTTTTCTTTGACGTCAGTAATGATCAGCGTATTGCTACGGCCGTCGACTTCGATCGAACCACGTCGCGAAAGTCTGCGTGAAATGATCGGAAGTAAACCTTGATCGCCGCCGCCACCAGTCGCATCGCCACCGGCACCACCACTGAAACTCAAGTTGGTGGAACCACCGGAGAACGCGCCGGTTGAGCCCGCTGCCTGGGCGAGCGTGCCCGAAGCACGCGCGTAATTAAGCCTGATGAATTCGGTGACGAGTGGTGAAGCATCCAGACGCGAGTCGTTGATCACCTTCTGAGTTTCTGCTTCCTTCGCCAATACCTCGGTCGTCGCTACGCGCAGGATGTTGCCGTTGACTTCAATGCCCAGGCGATTGGCTTTGAGCACTGCATCAAGAGCGACGTTCCAGGGCACGTCCTGAACATTCACGGTTACCGGAATTGGTCCAACTGAAGCATCGATGACGAAGTTCACGCCATACTGTTCGGTGATGTAATTCAGGATGTCGCGGATGTCCGCGTTGACAACGTTCAGGTTTATCGGCTCGCCGACAAATCCGGGTTGTCCATACTGGCGACCCTGTTCCGACTGTTTGTCGGTCGAGCGCGACATGCCCGCGGCTGGCGTCGAAGTTTGCTGAGCCAAAACGCCTGCCGCCGAAAGGCATGCAAGCGACAGGACGAGCGTGATCCTGTTGATGGCTGATCTGACTCGAGACTGAAAAGACATCGTTCCCTCCTTAGGGAAATTTCCAAACGTGCCGCCACGCACTACGCTCGATTGCCGGGGCAACTAAAGCGCGCGCCGCACTAACACGGCATCGTTTCGGTTTTTGTCAAAAGGGCGCTGGTGTTTTTGAAACTGAAAACACCAGCGCAGGTCAGCGGTCTGGTTAGCAAACCAAACCAAAGTTGTTAAGGTTTGGCAGTCGCAACGGACTGATTGTTGGCGGGCGCGGTGATCGAGTTAACCGGGGTTGGTTGTCTCAGGGGTTTGTACTCGACCTTTCGTTCGCGACGGCCGTCGGTAAAAACCGTCTCGTGACGAAACACCAGACGGCTGTCTTCAATTGCCACCAACTGGCCGTCAAAGAACGGTTCGCCAGGATAGATGACATATGAGAGCTTGATGGGCGTTGCTTCGACGATGGCGGCATAGCCTCTCGGCGAGCGCGAGATACCAATCACTTGAATCTCGCTGAGCAACAGAGCAGTGGTGGGCTTTGGCGCCGGCATACGCGCGTTCATCGCCGCGGTTTTCTGCGCCTTGTACTGCGCAATTCTTTCCTGAATCGAAGGGATGGTCGCCTGTCCCGCAGTCACCTTAACTTTAGGTAGCGGTGGTTCGTACTTTCTGAAAGGATCGCGACCACCGCCAACAGATCGCTTGGTCACTACCGGCTTCTGCGGCTGAGTTTCCTGGGCCACGACGCCAATCGCGAAACCACTCGCAACCAGCAACGCTGCGCTCAACAGAAAACTTGTGAACCGGATTCTCGCTGTCTGTTTGACTTGCATCATCATCTTCGCTTTCTTCAGTTACTTTGCGGGTTGCGTGGCTGGAGCAGGCACCGATCCGCCGGATGCAGGCTTTTCTTTTGGCGCGGGCACGGTGGTGTGCAAGCGCTCAGACGAAACGTAATAAGCTGTCAAATCGAAACGGGCATCAACAGTCTTGGTGAGCGACTGGTCCGCCAACTGCTTCAACTCAAAGTTGGTGATGGAAACTATGCGCTGGTAGTGGGCCAACTGTTCGAAGAAAGCTCGCAGTCCGGCAAAGCCGCTGACCACACTCACTTCGATCTTCTTGCCGCTGTAGTTGTCCTGCATCACCTCTTCCTTCGGATTGAACTTCGTCAGGATTAGGCCATTGCCACGCGCGCGATCCTGAATTCCCTGTAGCACCATCGTCAGCTCACGCTGTTCGGGCAGCAGTGCTTTCAACTCCGCATACTCTTCCTCGCGCGCTTTGTGCGCGGCTTTGAAGTTGTTGAGGTTCTGTTGGACGATCGCTGACTGCGCGTTCTTTGGACGCAACTGGGCGATCTCATCCTCCATAGCCTTTGTTTGAGTGCGCGTGCCGTTAGTCACGAAGTACCGGAAGCCGAAATACATGAGACCGCCGATCGCTAAGAAAGCGACCAGCCGCAGGTACCATGGAAGAGTTGGGAGCTTACCGAGTTTCATTTTCTTATCCTCTAGCCTCTAACGTGAAGCTCCACGGTCCGAGCCCGTGGGCATCATTAACTACTTCTTTGCGACCTGGTTCGCAGCAGCAGGCACTGGTTGTGAATCCTTCTTCGGAGAAGAACCAAAGTTTGCCTTCACGGTGAAAACAATCACTTCAGGCTTAATCGCGTTGGCATCGTTGGCAGCTGTTTTGTCCTTACTCGTGCCAGTGGGAGATTCTTGCTTGGCGGCTTCCCGTGACGTTTCGATATTGAGGTTGCTGAACAAGCCATTGGAGAATTCGAGACTCTGTCCAAACTTCGTCACGGCGTACTCGTTTGGCGACTCACCCTTGATCGTTACTTCTCCATCCTTGTTCTCGATGCTCGTCAGGTAGAGACCGGGAACGGAGTCAAAGCGTGCTTTGATCTCCTGTAGCACCGCGCTCGGGCCCTGTTGTGATTCGCGCAACTTCTTGATGGCGTCGATGCGTGCCTGGACCTCTTTCGACTTTTTCTCCAGCTCCATCTGTTCTTTCTGAATCGCGAGCATCTGCTGGTTGAGGCGCTTTTGATTGTCAAGTTCTTTCTGGGCGGCCGAGAACGCCATGCCTGAACTCACATAGTCGTAACCCATTCCCAGTAGCATTAAGCCAAACACGGTCAGCGCGAGCAGCAATGTCTGGATTCGCGGGCTGGCGACTTTGTCTTCAACCGCCGCGACTCCCTGGGGCCGATCCGTAACTGACTCGAGCAGGTTTATCTTAATCATGCCTCAACTCCTCTCAGGGCGAGACCAACAGCAACTGCCATCTCCGGCACTATCTCTCGCATGTAGTCCGGATCAAACTTCCGTGCATCAACTTCAATCTGCCGGAAGGGATCGAAGACTTCCACAGGTATCTCAAAACGTCTCGCTAAAAAGTCAGGCAGGCCGGGCAGCTTCGAGCCACCGCCGGCCAGTAGGATCTTCTGAATCGCTGCTTCGCTTTCCTGCGCGGTTGCTCGATAGAAGTCGAAGGTCTTCTTCACTTCGAGCGCGAGGTTCTCGGAAACAGTTTCGATGATCGGCTGGATCGGTCTCGGTTCCACGCCGTCCGGTAACGCCATGCCACGCTTAACAGCTTCCGCCTGGTCGAAACTCAAACCGAGCTCGCGCTGGAGGAGACTGGTGTATTGACTGCCGCCGATTGAGGCATCTCTGGCGAAGATCGAACGCGTGCCGTTGAGAATGTTGATATTCATCGTCGCGGCGCCGATGTTCAGTAGCACAACAATCTCGCCGGCTCGCGGCTGATAGTTGATCTCGTAGCAATTCTGTAGCGCGAAAGCGTCGACGTCGATAATCACCGGTTGCTTGCCGGCGAGTTGGATCGCCTGCTTCACGTTGGCGATCTTGTCGCTCTTGCACGCGGCCATGAGAACGTGCAACGACTCGGACGATTTGCTCGTGAGCTCGTAATCGAGATTCACGTCGCCGATGTCGAAAGGAATGTGTTCCTCGGCGTGCCAGCTGAACGACTCCTGCAACTCCTCCTGGCTCATTTGCGGCAGCACGATGTTCTTGACGATCACTGAGTGACCACTGACACCGGCGGCAACTCGCGTGGTGCGAATCTGGTGTTCGCTGAAGATGTGAGAGATCACGTTGGAGACGTTGTTGAGCTCCATGATCTGGCCGTCGACGATGGTGTCTGTCTGGAGGTTTTCGAAACCGAGGTTAAGAAGCTGCAAAGCCGTTCCCTTTTTGCCGAGCTCAACAGCCTTCACCGCACTCGAGCCGATGTCGAGACCAACGAGGTTCTTCTTTCCGGAGCTTTTTTTGAACATGTTAGTTAGTCCTCACCTCAGCGATTCGCAACTTGTGTTGCAGGCGAAGCCGAGCGCGTGCTTTTCGTGCTCGGGGAAGTTGGCGTCGAAGAAACTTTGCGGTCAGGGAGTCGGCAGTTTGCTTCAAGGTAGCGGTCCGTTTCTTTAGAAGATTGTTGGACATGACAGCTGGGCGAACAGGCAGGGTCCCGGCGGGTGTCAACAGAGGGCTGTTGGAGAAGACTGCTGCGGCAGGAATGAAGCTCATTCGGAAACCCAGCCAAGTTGGAGTTACCAACTTCTGTAGGCTTTGCGACCTCCGCTCACGCGGAGTGTGCCTTTATCGTTGCGCTGTTGAAACCAGGTGGGTACCCGGCAACCTCAGTGAGAGTACATTAACGAGATAAACAATGTCAATCGCTATTTTTTTTCGTTTAACTTCAGCTATATCTTAGATTAGCTACGTAATTTAGGCCAGCAAACAACTTATTTCTGGAATCACACGCTTATCGTTCCAGCTTTGTAGGGGCGGCACTCCGTGGCCGCCCGCCCTTCGATATAACCTGTTTTCGATGACGGGCG
>DATENQ010000333.1:0-5467 GCA_035275005.1 Pyrinomonadaceae bacterium
ACGTCCGGATCGGTTGAATCAAGCACGAGCAATTCGGGAAATCCCTGCTGTTGACCAAACGTTCGCGCCAGCACTTCCGGGCAAAGCGACGAGCCGCCCATCCCGCAAACCATCACGTGCTTGAAACCACGCGCACGAATCGACTCGGCAAACTCCACCAACTCATCCGCCACGCCAACCATCTCGTCTGCGACGGTCAACCAACCAAGCGAATTCCTGATGATCTTGGCGTTATCTTCGTCTGATTTCCAAAGCGAAGGATCTTTACTCCAGATGCGTCGCGCGACTTCGTCCACGACGGCAGCTTCCATGGCGCTGTTGACTCGATCCCTCAGTGGACCAAGCTGAAAAACCTCTGGGTTCATAATTGCTGTTACCTGCTTTTAGACTCGGTACAAGCAGTGTAACATTGATCGCGTATGACCACTCCCAAACAGGCACTCATCGTCGTCGATGTACAAAACGACTTTTGCCCGGGCGGCACGCTTGCAGTCCCGCAAGGCGATGAGGTTATCGAGCTTCTCAACCGGCAGATCGACCAGTTTCTCGAACATGGCGCTCCGGTATACAAGAGTCGCGACTGGCATCTGCCCACTGCGAAACACTTCGCCACTTACGGCGGCACATGGCCGGTGCATTGTGTGCAAAACACCAAAGGCGCAGAGTTTCATCCTGCCCTGCGCGACGATCCACGCATCACCGTCATATCAAAAGGTCTCGGCAGCTCAGACGGCTACTCTGCGTTTGACGAGACCGATCTCGCCTCGCAACTTCGCCGGCAAGGCGTGGAAGAAGTGGTCGTCGGCGGTCTGGCGACTGACTATTGCGTCAAGCATACCGTCCTGGACGCACTCAAGCATGGCTTCAAAGTCATTGCATTAGAGAACGCGATGCGAGCAGTCGAACTTCAACCCGGCGACGGCGATCGCGCTATCGATGAAATGCGCAACGCCGGCGCGGAGATCGTCTCCACAGAATCCACAGATTAACGAATGGGAACTCTCAACATCGACCGCTACCACGCCGCGATGGGTGACGCGTCGTTTAAAGACGTCACTCGCCTTCACGATCAACGACTCAGCGACGCCGAAGCCACTTTTTACGTAACCCAACGCAAACTGGCGTTCGCTCCCTGCCTCGGTCACGAGCGCCTGGTGCGTTTGCTGGTAGACAGCCAGATCGATCGCCCGCGCCTGCGTTTTCTCGAACAGGATCGCGGCGGTCTACAGCTCTTTGCCCAGGCAATCGAAGACATTCAATTCGTCGGCAAGATTCGCACGGTGCGACCCGCGACGATTATTTTCGCGCAGGAACCGTTCGCGGACATCACCGGGGCGTTCGGCCTGACACAAGCGCAGGAGATCAAGTTTGAGCATGCGTTCGATCTGCCGATGAGCACGGCGAGCACGGCGATGCAGTTTCGCATGGCTGCCGGTGATGGGCGCTGGCTCTCAGACTTCTCGCTGCGTCGCAACGGCGACATCGAGCGCGCGGTCGACATCGCTGTCTACGCGTTCATCGGCGGCTTTAATGATACTTCGAACCTCGAAGCCGCGTTCCGGCTCGACATTCCCGCGGTCGGCACTGAAGCTCATTACTGGCAACAGGCTTTCATCGAGTACATGGACAATCCGGAGATAGAGCCGCGCACCGGAAAGCCGAAACACTTCGAGCAGGTTGCTTTCGAGCGCTGGCTCGATGCGAATCCGAACGGCACCACGTTGTTGCTCGACACGATCGACGTTTATATGGGCGCGGTACACGCCGCGATGGCAGCCACGTCAAACGAGACACGACGCCGCGCGTTCAAGGGATTTCGCGTCGACTCGGGAAATCTGGCGGAGCTCGGACAGTGGTGCATGCGGTTCTTTGCGGCGAATGGATTGCCTGGACTGCGCGCGAATCTCACCGGCGATCTGACTGTCGATCGAGTGAAAGAGATCGTGAAGGAGTTTCCGGAAGTTGGCGGCTTTGGTATTGGGACGAAACTGTCGAGTGAAGTAAAAGCTGTTGCGGGTGTGATCTTCAAGCAGTGTGTGATGAGAGGCCGTCCAACGCTGAAGGCATCGAACTCGGAAGACAAGATCACACTTCCGGGACGGCTTCAGTTGTTTCGCGGCAGCGATGCGCAGGGAATGTATGTCAGCGACGTGATCGGCCTGGATGATGAAGAGGTCGAGATACCGGGCGCGGTGAAAGTTGAGCGTCTGCTCGTGCCCTTCTGGGAGAACGGGCAACACTCGGCGATTCCCTCGATCGAGAAGCAAAAGGTGATTGTCGAAGAACAGCGACGCCGGTTTGCTGACATCGAAAATTATCCGCGGCAGTTGAGCAGCAGACTGCGCGAGTTGCGGGATGATCTGGTGAAGCGCATGCGTGCCGATCACTCGGGATGGGAGCAGATCCTAAACACGGTTAACGGATTGGGGAACGGATAAATATGAGGGTTCGTGAGCTTGTTTCAGAGGAAGAGTGGCAAGTGCGTGTGGATCTGGCTGCGGCGTACCGGCTCGTGGCGGATCATGGTTGGGACGATCTGGTGTTTACGCACATCTCTGCACGCGTGCCTGGGCCGGAGCACCACTTCCTGATCAATCCGTATGGGATGATGTTTGACGAGATCACGGCTTCGAGTCTCGTGAAAGTCGATCTGAATGGAAGGATCGTGACGGACTCGGATTACAAGATCAATCCGGCAGGATTCACGATTCATAGTGCGGTACATGCGGCGCGCGAGGATGCGCTGTGTGTGATGCACCTTCACACTGAATATGGCATTGCGGTCTCGGCGCAAGCGCACGGCTTACTGCCGATCTCGCAACAGTCGCTCTTTGTGCTGTCATCGCTCGGTTATCACGACTACGAGGGACTCGCGTTGAACGACGAAGAGAAACCGAGACTCGTGGCGGATCTCGGCAACAAGACGTTTTTGATTCTGCGGAACCATGGCTTGCTGACAGTTGGACGAACAGTGGCCGACGCGTTTCTGTCGATGTTTTTGTTGGAGCGAGCGTGCCGGATCCAGATCCTGGCGCAGTCAGGTGGAGGAAAACTAGTTCCGATTCCGGAGAAGATCTTCGCACAGATTCCCGCGCAGGAGGCAGTGGTTACGCAAGGCGGCGGTGGACGATTGGTGTGGCCGGGATTGCTACGGAAATTGGATCGAATGGGCGCGAATTATAAAGATTAAGCCGCAGATTTTCGCAGACAAACGCAGATCTGCGTTCACCTGCGAAAATCTGCGGCTAAATTTTAATCTCCACCAGCGCCGGCTTCTTCTTCACGGGCGGGCTTACGACGCGGTTTCAATCTTTCAATAATTCCGTGGGTGACACTCGCGGCGGTCTCAGCGAGGCGACGCCAGCGTGCAGTCTGTTTCATATCGTCGAGCAGTGAATAAACCACCGGCGTGGCGATCAAGGTGAGTAGCAGCGAGAGTGTCTGTCCGCCGATCACGACGATCGCGATTGAACGTCGCTCTTCGGCGCCCGGACCGGAACCAAGCGCTAGCGGCAACATACCCGCGACCAACGCAAGGGTCGTCATCAGGATGGGCCGCAAACGGTCGCGATTGCCCTGCATGATCGCTTCGTGCCGCTCCATCCCCTTCGCGCGCAGACTGTTCATGTGATCGATCTGCAGGATCGCGTTCTTCTTTACAACACCAAACAAGACGAGCACACCCAGCGCCGAGTACAAGTTCAACGTGTCACCCGTACCCCACAACGACAGCAACGCAAACGGCACCGACAGTGGCAAGCTCAACAGAATCGTCAGCGGGTGCACGACGCTCTCAAACTGCGAGGCGAGAATCATGTACATGAAGATGATCGAAAGAATGAACGCCCAGATGAACTCCGTAAACGTTCGCTCGAGCTCGCGCGCGCGACCGGAAACCGTGGTCGTGTAAGCCGCCGGCAAGTTCATCTCGCGCACGGCTCCGCGCAGCGCTTCGATTCGATCCGCGAGCGCATAACCTGGCGCCACCGACGCGCGCACTGATACCTGTCGCTCGCGATCCAAACGGTCGATGCGCGAAGGACTCGTGTCGCGTACGATTTTTACGAAGTTATCAAGCCGCATGAGGCTGGCCCCGCCTATCGCAGACCCGCCCCCTCTCGATGCCGGAACATAAAGCCGCTTGATCGTTTCAGCATCGTTCCGGTCAGCTTCCGTCAAACGCAACTGCACGTCGTAGTCTTCGTTGATCGATTCATCCCGGAAGCGTGACACTTCCTCCTCACCGCCGACCATCAGTCGCAAACTCGTGGCGATGTCAGACGTGTCGACACCGAGATCCGCGGCACGATCGCGATCGATCACGACGCGCAACTCGGGTTTGTTCAGTTTCAGAGTTGTATCGGCGTCAACTATGCCGCCGAGGTTCTTTGAGCGCTCGACCAGATCATCCGCATAACCAGCGAGCGCGACGAGCTCTGGTCCACGAAGGACGAAGTCAATATCAGTACGACCACCGGTACCAAAGTTGAACGACTGCGCGTTGCGCACACCGATGCGCATGGGCGCGTACTTCTGGAGACGCCGGCGCACTTCAATCATCACGTCCTGTTGCGTGTAGTTTCCCTTGAAAGCGTTGAGCGGATGCCCTTGCTTCAGCTCAGTCCAGAATTTTCCAAACGAGAGTGTGCGCTCCTCGTGCGGCGCGATGCGCACGTACGCGCTACCCTGGTTTACACCGCCGAGAAAACTTCCGCCTGACGACGAGAGCACGAGCCGTACACCCGGCGTTTCAAGAATGTCCTTCTCCATCGCGGTGATAACTTCGTTCATCACTGCGAGGTTTGTTCCTTCAGGACCGTTGACGCTGACTTCAAATTCCGCTTCATCGACGTTTGTCGGAATGAACTCCTGCTTCACCGCTCGATAAAGCGGAATGCTGGTCATCACGATTGCAAACGCGACGAGTGCGACGGCGATACGATGTCGCATCGCAAACGCCAGCATGTAAGAGTAAGCGCCGTCAATATAACGATAGAAACCGCGACGTGAAGCCGGACCATCGTGACCGCCCTTCGCGTCGCTCACGCGAATCAGTCGCGAGCTCATCATCGGCGTCAGCGTGAACGACACGAGCAAGCTGACCAGGATTGCGACGGCCGCGGTGATGCCAAACTGGTAAAGAAAGCGTCCGGAGATGGACGACATGAACGACACCGGCAGAAAGATGACTACGAGAGACAGAGTTGTAGCCAGCACCGCGAGGCCGATGTCTTTCGTGGCTTCTCGCGCCGCCTCTTTCGGATTGATTTTCTTTTCTTCAATGAACCGGAAGATGTTTTCGAGGACGACGATCGCGTCGTCAATAACCACGCCGACCATCAACACGAGCGCGAGCATCGTCACGCTGTTGAGCGTGAAGTTGAGCGCTTTCATCATGCCGAAGGTCGAGATGACGGAACACGGGATCGCGACCGCTGCAATCAACGTCGAGCGCCACGAACGCATG
>DATENQ010000334.1:0-7901 GCA_035275005.1 Pyrinomonadaceae bacterium
TTACCAACAACGCATGTCTCGAACAACGGGCGGCCACGGAGTGCCGCCCCTACAGTTGCACCGTGAGCAATCAATAGGTGTTCACAGAACTTGTCGCAAGGCGCGCCGGCTCATTTCGGCTGTTACTCCGTAGACCAGATGTGACGCGAGCGCATAAGCATGTGTCGAGACCGGATATTCAGTTGGTCCCTTCGAGAGTCCGAGAAGCGGTACCGAGATCTCATCGGCAAGCAACCAAAACGCGGCGCCGAACGGAAGGCCGGCAGCGGTCGTCACTTGCGGAGTGACTTCCGCGAGCGCTCCATACAAGCCACCAGAGACAGCACCGAAGGCGTAATGAACAGCAGCGCCGGCGGGTCTTTTTTCGCTCTCCTGTAGCTCGTGTCCGAAGACGTTTTTCGAGATCACTTTGGCAGTTTCGACAGTGGCGTCGTCCTGCTCTTTTCCGTCTTCAGCCTGGTTACCTGTCGAGCCCTGGCTCGGCTGCATCGATTGCGCGCCGTGTGGTTTCTCGGAGTTTGCCACGACACGCATCCACGCCGCTTGAAACTGGTTCATGGTCCAGGAAGCAAGCAGCCCGCCGGCAAGCCCCGCCACGATGCCTTTCCAAATATTTCCATCGTCATGTTGCATAAGTTGAGCTCCTTCCATTTCTCTGCTCGGCAAGTGAACGCCAGGCCATGAATGCGGCGAAGCCGAGCCCGGCAAGCAATGAGCCGGTGATCAGCGGATGCACCGATGCTTTTGTATAAACACTCGACTCTGCTACGTGACCCGGATAACCGCCGCGCTCTCTTCCGTCCGCCAATGGCTCGTACAGACTATCGCGGCGACCTTGCGGCTTTTCTCTCTCAGACTGCTGAAGATCAAACATCGCTGTTTCCATCAACTTGTCGGTCAGTCGTGGTGCGTAATGGCCCGCTGCTGCCAGCACCCTACCGCCTCCGCCAACAAAGACATCGCGTTCGGGATATTCGGCGCAATGAAGAATCGCTTCAGCCACTGTCTCCGGTGCGTAAACCGGTGGCGGGTTTAGCGGCTCAACAGGCATCAGATTCTTAGCGTGTTGGACGTAAGGCGTATCGATCGCGCTCGGCTTGATCAGCGTTACTGAAATCGGCGCGCCCTCTTCTTCAAGCTCGAGGCGCAGCGCGTCGGTATAGCCTTTTACAGCATGCTTCGTTGCGCAATATGTTCCCTGGATCGGAATGGCGATGTCTGAAAGAACGCTGCCGACGTTTATGAGCGCGCCACCGCGTAGACGCAGGTGCGCGCAAGCGATCATAGAGCCGTGGACCACGCCCCAGTAATTCGTGTCGAACAGGCGGCGCTGGTCTTCAAGCGACTGGTCGAGTACTGGTCCATAGATCGACACGCCGGCGTTGTTCACCCAGGTGTCAAACCCGCCGAAGCGACGGACAGCTTCCTCCGCGATGTTCCGGACGTGGTCAAACTGGCCCACGTCGCCGGCGACGTGATACGCCTCACCGCCAGCTTCATTGATTTCGTCGCACACACGCTGAAGTGTCGCTTCGTTTCGCGCGTTTAGGATCAGCCGCGCGCCACGTTTCGCCGCCATGCGCGCGGTTACGAGGCCGATGCCCGATGACGCGCCTGTGATCACAATCACCTGGTCCGACAGTTTCTTGAGTTTTACGTTCATTGACAGATCTCTCCTGCGCCGGAATGTAGAACGCCTACTCAGTGCAAGTTGATTGCCACGAATAAATGCGCATTTTTGGGCCTTTACTTAAGAGTCAGACAACAGGACTGTACTTGTCTAATACGATTTTTAGCCGCGGATTAACGCAAATGAACGCAGATTAGATCTGAGTTCATCTGCGTAATCTGCGGCTAAATAAATTTACATCAAGCGTTTGATGAGGGCGTTTCTGAATTTCTGCTGTGGATCGTGTTGCTGGACGACCTGCAAAAAGTCTGTGAAGTGCAGACCGTGCACGTTCTGCAAGTCAGCTTTTGTAAGATCGCGACAGTATTTTCCGAGATGAGGTCGCGCGCCGATCTGTTTTATGAGCGCCTCGGCCGCCGCATAGTAGTCTTCAAAGCGGCGCGAATCGCAAAGCACCAGATCGATCCACGTCGACTCATCATCCCTGCCCGCGCCGATAAACGTGCGGGAGTGTCCCGCCGGTGTAAAGCGAACCTCAAACAGCGCGTAAGGAAGATGTTTTTGGCGGTACATCGTTTCGTATAACTTAACAAAATCCTTACAGCGCTGAATCGTGTCGTTGTACGGCACCGTAAATTCCAGTTCCTGGTGCAGGTGATAAATCGACCGGTTGAAGGCTTTGTTACTTTCCATCACCAGGTCGGTCCCGCGCTTCATGCTGTGAGTAATCGTCGACAAGGCCGGCAGCAGTCCCGTGTAAGCCATCAAATTTCCGAACCACGACGCCAGCAGCGCATCAAACGAAATTGCTATGAACTCACGAATCGGACCGAGAAACGACTGCGGCTTTGGCGAGACATTCCACGTGCTGATCTGACACTTCTTGGTAAACGGAAAAAGATAGAGACTGAAGTGATCGTTATTGGCGAGTAAGTAATCCAGATTGTTCTCTACGTAATCCAGATTAGAGATCTCAAACTTCTGCTCCACGTTAAAACGTTCTACAGCCCGCACCGTAACTTCCGAGATGACGCCCGCAGCGCCGACACCTCCAACTACCGCCTTGAATAGATCGTCAGCAGGACCAACTGTGTGCGGAACTCCCTGACCGTCGATGACTTTGAGCTCGTGAACCAAGCCACTGACGAATCCCCAATTGCGTCCGGTGCCATGAACGTCCGTCGAGAGGATTCCGGCAATGCTCTGCGCGTCGTGCGACGGAAGCGCTTCAAAAGCCCAACCGCGATCGAGCAACAACTTCACAACATCGCGCATGCGTGTTCCGGCCCTCACGGTGAGCAGCTTGTTCACCGGATCTTCAGCAACTACTCCGGTGTATTCATCCAACGAGACGAGCGTCGTGTCAGCCACGACACCTTCATTGAAAGAATGCCCCGAGCCAAAGAAGCGGAGATCAGTAGAGTTCTGGATCGCGTAGATCAGTTCCGCTTCGGTCTTTGGCTTATAGAAATTCTGTGGCCGGTAGCGAAAACGCCGCAGCCAGTTCCTGAAAACACCGCCGCGCACTCTTCCTTCGAGCCACAGGAAACGCCCGAACGTAAGGCCGTTGAAAAGAATGTTGAGGGAGGTTGCGAAACCGCCGTAAAAATAGCCGCGAGATTCCATGGGGGAGTTCCAGTCTACTTACATCGCAGTTGAAAGATATCGATCAGCTTCGGTTGCAGATCGCTGCCGTCGCGCGTCCGGCCTTTGTCGTCGATGGTGTTGATCTGGCTGACGTCGTCGACCGCGATCACATAGCCGGTCAGGGTGTCGGGTGTGAGACGGAAGCGAATGAACTCTTTGTAGTTCTCGATTCGCGCTGCTCCACCAACCTCGTTGTTATGACCGTTGAAAGCGAAGCACACGGCGAAGTACCAGCCTGTCCAGAGACAGCAAATGACCGCACCAACAACACCCGCGAGAACAGCGGGAACCAGCGCGTACAGGCTGGTCCAGTCATAGAAAACCGCCGGCTGACCTGAAATGCGATAAACGATCCACGGCAACGCGAGCATCACCGCGCCGTAAAAAACCCACAAGATCGCGAGCCCGATACCGTTGTTTCGTTTCAACAGCATCCGCGCGAGTGGAATCGGAACTACGAGCATGATCGCCGCCACCGCCCACGCGAGATAGCTGCCGGTCTTGATCAGGATGTACGCAACAAAGAGTTGGAGTATGAGATGCCACAGTCCGATCAAAACCTTCCCGATGACTTGCACTGCCTTCGGTTTCGTGTACAGCAGATCGCCCGCGACTTTGAACGGCAGAATCATGATGCCAACAATAGTGAGGAGTAGAACTGTCGTGAACACAATGTCTGAAATCAAATAAACCGCCAGATTACTCCGGCCAAAGAACCACAAACCGCATGCGAAAACCACTATGGCAATAAACCAGCAACCCCATTGCAGGAGCCAATCACCGCGACGACTACTGACGAAGCTCTTTTTGAACAAGTATTCACTGTAGCGAACGTTGAGAACGAGAGCGGTGAGCGCAGCAAAGAGCGAGTAGAGCACGAGCAAACTGCTCACGTACGGAGTGATGTGATGACGGTAAGGATTGATGCTCGAAAAACCTATGATTACTAAAACTGCCGTGCCGGTGACGATGGGCCACAATTTACGATGTGGATCGACTCCCTGCTCGTATGGGTTCTTGTCGTCAAAGATTTTCTTCGTGAACACACTCAACACGAACGTCACGACGATTACAATCGTCGAGACCCAAAGAAAGATCTGCCCCATGATGAGGTCGAGCGGCCACTGACTCGCGTGCGGAAAGAAGAACGTCGGCTTCTCCGCCGTGCAACCTGCAGGCGGCTGCCATTCGTCTGCGACTAGCCCGAGAGTGGTCCAAAGGGCGAAGGGTTTGACGGTGTCGCACGGTCGCGTGTCGCCCAGCTTCACGATGGTTGGCTCGAGCGGTTCCGGCTTAACAATCCCGAGGTACTGCAGGACAGGCAGATTGCTGATGAACTGCCGGCTGCTTTTCGGACCGGTGGCGCCGAAGAAAAGTGTGAAAGCAATGATGGCGCCGGCTAGCCAAACATAACCGCCGCGCATCACGGTCCAAAACTTAAACAGTTGGTCAGCCACCGCGCCGCATGACGTCGTGGCGGGTGGATAAAGAACCTGTTCGCAGATTTCGTGGTTGTAAGTTGCCGAAGGATGATGGAAAGCGCCGCCCGAGCCCGAAACTACTGAAGCGTAACTGTTGCTGCCTGGTCGAGGCGCGGTGCCGATCTTTCGCGGCGACGAACCGTTAGCAGGTTTTGGTCCCCAGTAGCGCGCGTAGTGATGCACGTCGCCTGATAGATCGAGACGACACTGCCCCGGTTTTAATTTTTCGTCGCCGGTGATTGGTTTGCCGGCATTGTCCTTCGTAGGTAAGAACGGGCAATCAACTTGCAGAAATTGCAGCGACTTCGTGATCGTCTGATCTTGAGTGGCAACCTTACCAAAAACAGTGCTCGGAGCGGACGTCGCGACGATCAATTTGTTGGGAGGCTGAAACTGACTGTCGTCAGCTTTACCAAACGAGCGGAGAAATCGTTGTTGGCGACGATCGATCACGCCCGGCTCGATATCGAGACCCCAGAGCCACCAGTCAAACGGCAAGCGCAGCGAAACGTAGCTCGCCTCCTGCACTCGTCTGAATCCGGGAAGCGTTAGTTGCGCGTTGGTTGGACCACTGCGGGCCGGAGGCGGAGGTCCTTCGGGACGGACAGGCTTGCGAAACTGGCGCCGGAACCCGTCCACTTGATCGTAATAATCGTGGTTGCCGGGGATGCCGAAGATCGGGCGGCGTGGTTCGTCGGCGGCGATCAGTCCATTCTTGACGAGATCGAGAAAAGCGTAAGCGAACGGGTGTTGAATTCGATTTACCAGCGTCATGTAGTCCGACGCGTGGTAGGCGGTATCGCCACCGACAAACAGAAACTCGCCACGAGGTAATTGATAACCAAAATCCCGATTGTTGTCCGTTGTCTTTACTTCACAATCCGCGGCTTGAGCCGGCAGATCGGTCGTCGCGGGGTTGAGTTTCGTCCAAAGACCGCGGCACAGCGTCAGGTACGCGAGACTATACATGGCCTTCGTGCCGTCGCCCGCATCGGAAAGGTAGTCAAACCAGAACTCTTGCTTGTCAGGGTTGTCGAAGCTGAAGACTTCGCCGGTCATCCAGTCGCGCGGATCGAGTTTGTCGCCATACGCGGTGTAGAGCAGTATGCCCTTCAAACCGCCGATCAGTTGCGGCCCAAAGAGCCAGGCAACCGGCTTCTCGAAAACTCGCGGGCGGGGGGCAGGGGGAGTTTTTTGCATGATGTTCTCTCTGTTAATGATTTAGAGGCTAATTTCGTTTCAAATATACATAACCACAAAGGCACAAAGACACAAATGAAGAAAAAAATTCGTGTCTTCGTGCCTTTGTGGTTGGAACAGCTCTCGATCTCGCCACCGCGAGCAGGCAAGTTGATCTTCTCGATGATTCTACGACCGGAACGACATCATTAGCCGAATAAATCCATCCACAGATTACACAGATTGCTTTCTGTGTAATCTGTGGATTGCCTATTCAGGTTATCGCTTCTCTTCTAACACCGACAGAATATTTCCTGCCGGATCTTTGAACCACGCGATCGTCGGGCCGTGGGGACCACGGGCGATGCCGCGCTCGTCGGTTTTGATGTCGGGAAGATTGTAGTGTTGGAGATTCACTCCAAGTGTGTTGAGTTCGGCTACTGCCGCTTCGATGTCTTTTACCGCGAAATTAAGAACCGTGAAAGATGCCGGGGTATGGTTCGGTTTCAGATATAGGAAAACCGTGTTGTTGTTTGTATGGAGCTCGAGGCCTTCCGGTGTTTCCTTGATGTCGAGACCAAGAGTTTGACCATAAAACTCTTTTGCCTTCGCTATATCATTCACGGAAAAACTGGAAAACGACTCCGCTTCCCTGAACATGCCGGAAGCTTTCTTTCGGCTTGGTGTCGCTGCTGCTTTTGCAGTCATTACAGATCCCCTTTCGATTTAATGTGTGATCTATTAAACACTCGCGAGTTCGCCGGCGTGTCGCAGTTCTTTGATTTCGTTATTACGTTTTAGTGGCGAGGATCGTACGAAAATGCTCCTTCACAAGGTCAATTTACGCGTTACGTACATGTGGAACCTGAAGGAGGTGTTCCCAAATGCTTAATACCTATTCATACGAAGCGGCGCTGGCGGCGTCGGAAAGCGTCCACTGGCGCGTTGAAGACATCATCGGCGGCGAGAAACGGCTCGACTTCACGCGGCATTTCATGCCCGAGTCGCTGGCCCAAACAGAATCGCTGACTTTTTTAACAAATGAAGAGAGACGAATCCTGAACCAGATCAGAGGTAACGCTTACCTCTGCATCTTCGGACTCGTGGAAGAATTTATACTGCCATTCGTCCTGGACCACGCTCGCTCGCATTTACAGGGCGACAATTACCGCATCCGCGCGTTACTACAGTTTGCGGGTGAAGAAGCCAAACACATCCAACTTTTCAAGCGCTTCAAGGAGGAATTCGAGGACGGCTTCGGCACGGAGTGCCTGGTGATTGGACCACCGGAAGCAATTGCCGAGGCGATACTGGCCCACGATCCGCTGGGCGTGGCGATTACCACATTGCACATCGAATGGATGGTACAGCGTCACTACATCGACAGTATTAAAGACGACCAGGATCTCGATCCGCAGTTCAAGAGCCTGCTCAAACATCACTGGATCGAGGAAGTGCAACACGCAAAGCTCGATACGTTAATGGTTGAAGCGTTGGCGGCGAACCGCAGCGAAGAAGAGATCATGCGTGGGGTTGAGGAGTATCTCGCAATCGGAGGCTTTCTCGATAACGGACTCAATCAGCAGGTGGAATTCGATCTCGAGAGCTTTGAGCTGGCGAGTGGTCGCACGTTGAGTGACAGTCAGCGGGAAGAATTTCGACGGCTGCAGTTAAGAGCGAATCGCTGGACGTATCTCGGCACGGGCATGACGCACGAGCGTGTGCTTGAAACGCTCGAATGGCTCTCGCCGAAAGCACGCCAGAGAGTAGAAAGCGTCTCCCCGGCCTTCTGCTAAAGCCACGGATTAACACGGATGACACGGATTACAATCAGTGTCATCCGTGTCATCTGTGGCTAATTCTTCTTACTTTGCTTTGTTGGCGCGAATCGTCAGGGTGAGTACAACGTCGTCGCGGATCAGGTTGTTAGCAGCGCCAGCGTAGTTGATGCCGAAGTCTTTACG
>DATENQ010000335.1:0-4126 GCA_035275005.1 Pyrinomonadaceae bacterium
TCAACGGAGAAATTGTATTAATGCCACCTACAGGAGGCTTACCTCACCTTGCTACCCTCCAGATAACGCTGTCTTTAATGGCTTACGCCAAAGCGATCAAAAAAGGATATGCGATCGGAGACAGCGCGGCCTTTGTAGTCAATCTACCTCATCGCAAGTCTTTCAGTCCTGACGCCGCTTTCTATATTGGCGCCGTTACGATGAAGTTTTTTGAAGGACCGCCGGTGTTTGCGGTTGAGGTTCGTAGCGAAAACGATTATGGGCCTAGCGCTGAACGCCGGATGGCAAAGAAGCGCGCGGACTACTTCGCTGCGGGAACGCTCGTTGTTTGGGATGTGGATCTGTTGAGTGAGGACCTGGTTCGGGTTTATCGCTCAAGCGATCCGGAACGAGCGACGATTTATCACCATGGAGAAATCGCAGAGGCTGAACCCGCCGTGCCGGGTTGGACAATGGCGGTGGATGAGCTGTTTCCAGAGCACTAAGCTCACCTATACTTTCGCGCCTTCCTCGATCTCCCTTACTGCCCGCAATCCTGACGACAGCGCCCCCTGCATCCACGAAACCCACGGCGAGAGATGTTCACCGGCGAAATGAATTCGTCCATCAGGCGCCGCCGCGGTTAAAAAATCAAAGCCAACAAACGCCCACGCTCCGCGCGACCACTCATCCTCCGTCCAACACTTGGAAGCGCCGCGCTCAAAGCTCGCGCGAAGACCATCAAAAATCCCATCCAACTGCTTCAGCGTAACCGCAATCCGTTCACTCTCTTTTAGACGCGTAATTCTCTCTGCTTCGCCCGGTCTCGCATACGTCATCAAGATCCCACGTGGCCCCGGCTGGCTCCACGTCGGCTGCCAGATCTCAATCGCTCCTTTGAATGCAAAGCCGCTTAGCCCCTTCTCTTCCCAGAAGCGATTCTTTGTTTGCAGGTAAACACGCGACACCGCGTCGTAACGAGTGCGCTTAATTACATCCTGCTTCCGCTCTGATAACGCCGGCAGCTCAATGCGGCTCAACACTGAAAACGGAATCGTGCAAAGTACAACATCCGCCGTGAGTGTCTGCCGGCGCCCACTATCCAGAAAAACCACTCGCGCCTGATTCGCATCCTGCTCGATTCTCACCACCGGCGCGCCGTAGCGAATCTTACCGGCTAGCTTCTCCGCAAACGCCTTCGGCAGCAGATCTGTGCCGCCTTTGATTTTGCGCCAGCGTAACGGATTCCCACCCAGATCCGGCCCAAGATTCCTGGTCAGCGCGTCAGTAAAACCGTCGTGTGGAATCTCCTCACGACCGTCCCGATCAAACCGTAAAGCATTAAGCCGGCTCGGATAAAACGGCTCGAGCGGCAGTTCAAATTCCTTCACATACTTGAGCGTTAGTTCGTGCTCGTCAGGAATCCGCGCAGCGCCTGCTTCAGCATAAAGTCCGTCTGAGAAGGGTTCGCGCAACGTATGAACGCGTCCACCCGGACGCGTGCGCGCTTCGAGAATGGTTACGTCGTGACCGAGTTTCGAGAGTTCATAACCTGCGACGAGCCCGGCCATTCCGGCGCCCAGAATGAGCACCTTTTTGGCCGGGTCACTGAGTACTACAGCTTTCACAGCGCCGGAGGACAGTCCCGCTCCGGCAACTGCGATTGCGCTTCGCCTTAGAAACTGACGGCGAGTTATTGCCAACTGCTTATCGTCCTCTACGACGTGAACTGTTCCGCCGCGGCCGGGTTGTCTTTGGCCGGGGCTTTGACTGAGCACCTGTACGCACTGCGGGCGTCGCAGGTTGTGAAGTTGTTTCCTCCGGCGGCTTCGGTGGCATATCAGTCTTTGCAAGGCGCGGCAGCATCGTGTCGCTGTTGGCTAACTGATAGACGGCCCAGGCCACGACCATCGCATCTTTTTTTACATCGTCTTCGAGAATTCGTTCATACGTGTCGAGGTTCGTATGCCACGTATGCGAGTTGTACTCGATTGGATCCTGGCCCATGCCAATTCCAGGCAGGCCGGCATTGTTGAACGACGTATTATCAGAACCTCCAAGCCTGCGGCTGCGTGTTGCAGTCGCGCCGACTACTCCATCGTCTTTGAACGGCCCGAGAATCTCGCGCATGATGTTTGCCGCGTCAGGTGGTCCAAACACCGAGGCGCCGCGTACTCGCCCCGTGCCCGAGTCGATGTTGAAATAACCGCCAAATTTTTCGTAACCCGGTTTCGGATCTTCGAATGAGCCAAAATGTTCTTTGACGTAGGCCTGCGAACCAAGCAAGCCCTGCTCTTCACCGCTCCACAGTGCCACGCGAATCGTACGGCGCGGCTTAGTGCCGAGTGTTTTCAGAATTCGCGCCGCTTCCATCATGATCGCACAGCCGATCGCGTTGTCCGTCGCGCCCGTGGCTGCGTGCCACGAGTCGAGGTGACCGCCGAGCATGATCACTTCATCGGCTTTGTCGGTGCCGCGAATCTCGCCAATCGTGTTGTAAGACGTAACGCCTTCCGGATAGACATGGTTGACGATGTTGAACTCCAGCACGACGTCCGTACCGTCGTCGAGAATGCGACTGATACGCCCGAAGTCTTCGTTGCTCATCACCACTGTGGGTATAACTCTATCAACGTCGAACGTGCGGTTGTTGAACGCACGAATCTGTCGAAACTCACGACCGGCGTCGTTGACTCTAACCAGCGCGCCATTCTCTTTGAGAAATGTATCGAGCTGTTCAGCGAGCTGCTGATTGGTCAGCGGGCGCGGCGCATTGGCAGCAGGGGTAGGCGTTGGCGAGGGCGTCGGAAAAGAAAAGGGACGCGCATTTGGTCCATAGCGCTGTTGTACCTGTTCATCGGTGCTTCGTTTTGCCGGAGGATTCAGGTTGACGGGTACTGACGCTGGTTTCCCGATGAGCACGATCTTGCCGCGCACTTTCGCTTTGTAGTTGTTGAAAAAAATCGTGAGCTGTTCCTGCGACGGTCGCTCAGGCAGAACTAACTGATAAGCCTTCCCTTGCACCGTTCCTTTCGTGCCTGGCGTCCACGCGAGCACCTCACAAACGAGCGGATCTTTGACTGGCGAGATCAGGTGCGCGGTCAATCTTTCGTTCAGCCACCCAGGATGCTTGAAGTCCCAGGGCTCGAGGTGTGCATTCTCGAGCCCCCACGCCGTCATCTGTTTGACGGCCCATTCCGCTGCCGCCTTGTGATTCGGTGAACCAGTCAACCGAGGGCCGTACACGTCCGTAAACATGTGCATGGTCTTCATGATTTGCGAGCGTTCCATCGCTTCTTTGCGAATGTGGCTCAGCATATCGCCACCGCCATTCTGGGCAGCGACAGGAAGCGAAAGCATGGAAAGGATCAGGCACAGGGCGAGAGCGCGTCGATTCAGCATCTTTTATCTCCGGGAGATCGGTTGGGTTGGATTACCAGCGTGAAGATTATAGACTACATCCGTAGCAATCGGAGAATGTCTACTATGAGCGCAGGAATCAAATCAACGCAAAGCGATACTTCTGAAAACAGTTCACTGCCGAATTCTCGGCGCGTTTACGTCAACGGAAAACAGCCTGGTGTGCGCGTGCCGTTTCGCGAGATCTCCCAGAATCCGTCGCGAAATTTTGATGACACATTGACGGCGAACCCGGCGGTTCGTGTTTACGACACGAGTGGTCCATGGGGCGATCCTGATTCGAATTGCAGCGTTCGCGAGGGACTGCCGCAACTGCGACGCGAGTGGATTGTCGCACGCGGTGACGTCGAGGAATATGAAGGCCGCGAAGCTAAGCCGATCGACGACGGGTATCTAACGTTCGAAGCCGCGAAGCGTGCGCGCGTAAAGGACGTTGGCAAACTCGAAGACTTTCCAACAATGCGGCGCACGGTGTTTCGAGCGAAGCCAGGGGCGTGCGTGACGCAGCTTCATTACGCGCGGCGTGGAATCATCACTCCGGAAATGGAGTTCATCGCGATACGCGAAAACCTCGGACGCGAAGCAGCGTGGGGCACGGGCGGCGACGCACCGCGAGATTCGTTGCTTCATCAACACAACGGACAATCATTCGGCGCGCAGATCCCGCAGTTTGTCACTCCCGAATTCGTGTGCTCTGAAGTCGCGCGCGGACGCGCCATCATTCCGG
>DATENQ010000336.1:0-11836 GCA_035275005.1 Pyrinomonadaceae bacterium
AAACGTTCATGATTAGTAAGACGGGCGGCCACGGAGTGCCGCCCCTACAGTTGCTTCATAAGAATTCAGGACTGCATAGGATGATCAGGATAGTCTTACGAGCTCTTTTGGGAGTTGTGCTCCTCTTGCTCCTGCCTGCATCCGTGTGTCCTGCGAACCGGATGTCGCTCGACGGTTTGTGGCGCTTCATGATCGACCCGACCGATTCGGGGGAGAAGAACCAGTGGTTCAAGTCAGAGTTTCCGATGTACATCAAGATGCCCGGCATTATGCAGCCGCAGTTTGGCCTTGATATCAGCACCAGCACGCCATGGGTGCTCTCACTTTACGATCGCTACTGGTATTTGCGCGACGACTACAAGGCTTACCTCGACCCCGGTAAGGTAAAAGTCCCTTTCCTGTCGCAGCCGTCGCGCCATTATGTCGGCGTCGCGTGGTATCAACGCGAGATAAATCTTTATCAGTATCAACAAGCCCGTCGCTTTGTACTGAGTCTCGAGCGTCCTCACTGGGAAACAACTGTTTGGCTTGATGGAGAAAAGATCGGGTCCAACCGCAGTCTGGTTGCTCCACACGTCTATGAGCTCGGCATGGTTTCACCCGGTCGCCACCGTCTCACCATTCGAGTCGACAATCGCATGATCATGCCTTATCGACCCGATGCTCACAGCGTTTCGGATTCACTCGGCGCGAGTTGGAACGGCATCACCGGCAGAATCGAACTTATCGACACCGGCAGAGTTTGGATTGACGACGTTCAGGTGTTTCCGAATCTGGCCCAGAAGAAGATGCTGATTAAAGTTCGCATTGGTAATAAAACCGGGTTAAGCGGATCGGGAGAACTCACAGCAATCTGGCCGGACATCGGAGTTACATTCGCGAGCTGGGATGAAAACGGCGGGACCGCGGAAATCGAAGTGCCTCTTCGCATCGAGCACGAAACCTGGGACGAGTTTAATCCGCGCTTGTATCCACTGAGGTTGTGGTTAAGGTCGCCTGGCGTTGAAGATTATTTCGACTTAAAGGTTGGACTGCGTGAGCTGCGAACAGTCGGAAAAGAATTCGTCCTCAATGGACGAGCGATCATCTTTCGAGGCACTACCAACGGCGGCGACTTCCCGCTCACTGGTTATCCACCCACAGATGTTGCTTTCTGGAAGAAACTATTTGAGACCTGCAAGGCGTGGGGCCTGAACCACATGCGATTCCATTCGTGGACTCCTCCCGAAGCTGCTTTCGTAGCTGCCGATGAACTCGGTTTCTATCTCCAAGTCGAGCCAGGTATGTGGAACGAGATCAGTCCCGGTACTCCGATGGAGGCAATGCTTTACGAAGAGACTGATCGGATCATCAAAGCTTACGGGAATCATCCGTCGTTCATGCTGATGTCCGCGAGTCACGAACCGAAAGGCAATTGGCAGGCGTCGTTGTCGAAGTGGGTCGAACGCTACCGGAAAGAAGATCCACGCAGACTCTACACCACCGGGACGGGCCATACCGAAAGAGAAATAGAGAACCTTACCAAGGGCACTGACTACCTCGTGCTCCACCGGATTGGCACAAGGATGCTGCGCCGCGAGTCGGGCTGGTACGGCCGTGACTATAAGGAAACACTGGAAGACATCAACTTGCCTGTGATCGCGCACGAGGTGGGCCAATGGGCCGCATATCCCGACTTCGACGTCATAAAGAAGTTTCCTCCTACGAGCTACATGAGGCCATTCAACCTCGAGATCTTCCGCGACTCATTGAAGGCACACGGGCTGCTCGAGAAGAATCGGGCCTTTGTTTTTAGCTCAGGAGATTTTCAGCTCGCAGCGTACAAAGAAGAGATCGAAGCAAACCTGCGCACACCCGGTCTCAGCGGATTTCAACTACTCGGTCTGCACGATTACCTGGGACAGGGAACAGCGTTCGTCGGGTTGCTCGACGCATTCTGGGATCCTAAGAGTTACATCAGGGCGGACGATGTTAAGCAGTTCTTGAATTCAACCGTGCCGTTGGCGCGCTTTAAGCAACATGTGTTTACAACTGCCGATACGTTGGAGGTTGACGTCGAAATCGCACACTATGGTCCTGAGCCAATTGAAAGAGCGTTGGCTGTTTGGCGGATTGGCTCTCAAAAAGGTGAATGGGGTCCGCTTACGATTCCGATCGGAAAGAATATTTCTCTCGGGAAGATTAGAGCGGACCTCTCCAGGATTCTTGCGCCGGCAGCGCAAACCCTGGTAGTTACCGTCGGGCCCGAATCGTTATTCAGTCCCATTTCCCGGGACATTATTCCTGGACCAAAGGCTATTAAGGGAGTCACCTATTTTCAAAATCGGTGGAACTTCTGGGTATATCCTGCTGGCGACCCCGAGGAATATGCGCTTCGGCACTTAGAAAATGGCGTCGAGTCCGGAGATTGTTTACCGTCGCGCGATCAGAATGTTCTTGTTACCAGTTCCTGGGACGAAGCCGAGGCGAGGTTGGCCGCTGGTGGTAAAGTGCTGTTCCTTGCTAACAACTCGAATCTTAGTTGGCACAGTCCACCGCTCGATAGTGTTCCCATTTTTTGGAATCGCTTGATGTATCCGTCATGGAGTCGCATGCTCGGACTTTCGATTGACCGGTCGGACCCAAGCAAAGGGAAATCCCATACGTTCGATTGGTTCCCTACTGATTCGCATTTCGATTGGCAGTGGGCCGAGATCATTCAGAATGTGCGCGCTGTGAATCTCGATAACATGCCGGCGGAGCTGGAGCCGGTAGCTTGGGCCATCGACGATTGGAATCGCAACTACAAACTTGGCGTGGTTTTCGAACTTGCAATTGGCAGCGACGGAAAATTACTGGTTTCGGCATTTGATGTTTCAAATCCGATGAGCCCGAATCCGGTATTGCGACAACTTCGTTACGATTTGCTCAAATATGCGCGGAGCGATTGTTTTCAACCGCAGGTCAGCGTACTGCCTGAGCAGGTTCGCAGCTTACTTTTCGATACGGCGGTCATGAAAAAGCTTGGCGCTGTCGCCGACGTAGACGGAGTCTCTGCGAACGCTGTCATTGATGGCGACCCGAACACTTTCTTCGCTACCGGAGATCGAGATGCGACGATGCGGGAGCAGATTGATCTCAAGATTACGTTGAAAGAGCCGGTTACCATGTCAGGTGTAGTGTTGATGTCGCGCCAGAACCATCGCGAGCATGAGGGTGACATTCGCGGCTATGTGCTTCAAGTGAGCGACGATGGAAAGGAATGGCGCGAAGTTGCGCGTGGTGAGTTGCTCTCGACCTTCGCGCCACAGGAGATCTACTTTTCAGACAAAGTGACCGCCCGGTATCTTAAACTCATCTCGCTGTCCGGGTTCGGAGCCGATAAAAGAACAGCACTTGCAGAGCTGGCGGTTATACTTGACTCCGTGATTAAGAAAGCGAAGCCCAAACCATTACCACCGCGATCAAAACCATGAATGAACGGTTCAAAAGTCTGTTTAACCGCAAAGGCATGAAGGCACTGATTGCAATTTTTCTTTTGTGCGTTTGTGCCTTTGTGGTGAAATTCGGTGCCGCCTACGACGCACCCGCGCCAGTTCAGAACGATTGGACTGAGCCGTTTCCGGCATTCCGCATTGCGGGAAATCTCTACTACGTCGGTAGCAAAGGATTGGCGAGTTATCTGGTCACCACGCCGGAAGGTCACATTCTGATAAACAGCAACATGGAGCCGAATGTTCCGATGATTCGCACGAGTGTTGAGTCGTTAGGTTTTAAATTTACCGACATCAAGATTCTGCTGATCAGTCATGCTCACTGGGATCACTGCGCGGGCAGTGCCACGATCAAACAACTTACTGGCGCGAAATACATGGTCATGGACGCTGACGTCGAATCAGTCGAGTCTGGTGGCAAGAGCGATTTCCAGTATGGCACCGATCCGACAGCTCTCTTCCCTGCCACGAAAGTCGATCGTGTATTGCATGACGGCGATGAAGTGAAACTCGGAGATGCAACACTCACAGCGCGCCTGACGCCGGGACACACCAGAGGCTGCACGACGTGGACGATGAAAGTGAATGATGGTTCGAAAACGCGCAACGTCGTCATCATTGGTAGTCCGAATGTGAATCCCGGATACAAGCTTGTTGGCAATACCGTGTATCCCGGCATCACGGAAGACTACGAAAAGACGTTCCGCGTGCTGCAATCATTACCGGTTGACTACTTCCTCGGCGCGCACGGCAGTTACTTTGACCTGGAAAAGAAATATCCGAAGTTCAAAGCGGGTGATGCTGCCGCTTTAATCGATCCCGCGGGTTACAAGAATTATGTTGAGGAACGGGAACAGGCGTTTCGACGTGAGTTGAAAAAGCAAAAAAGCTCAGTCGACAAGAGCCCATGAATTTGCGTACATCGATAGTTTCAATTTCCGAGCTACAGCTAACGAAGCCTTGTTTGACCAGATAGTACTGTAGAGAGGAACTCTTCCTGAGTTGCGCACGGCAAGTGCCCAGGCGGCGGTAACGCGAGATGCATACCCGCGGCCTCGATAGGCGTCGGCAGTTTCTACGCCCGCTTCCGCCGCGGTGTCCGAGCGCCGCGCACAAAAGCAAACGCTCACTGGATGGCCATTCTCGACGATCGCCATTACCGGACCGCGTCCAGCTTCGATCTCGCCGGGAACCCAGCCTGAGAAGTTTCGATTTAGCAGTTGCTCGTTTTCAATGACTACGACTTCGCGAGCGTGAATAAGTCTGGCAGGGAACTCGAATGCCGGACCATCTGACTCGATCGTCTTCCTTACAGACGCCTGGTTTGGAGTGATCCGTGCGATCAGAAGCGCGATGTAACGATGTGATTGGGTCGGACCCTGTTGCAGGTCGAGTGGCGGTATTTCAAGTTGGGCAAGACGATCGATCTCATTCGCAATCGCGGGCGGAACATCAGCTCGAACAGCCCACGCGCAATCCTTCAGACTCTTGGAAACTGCGACGAGTGGGCCACGGGGCGCGCCCGGCTCGCGCGTTGAGACGATCCGGCCGTGCTCGTCCAGTACGAAATTAGTTTTGATGTATAGATCCGGCGTACTCATCGATGATTTCACGCAAGCTGCAAAGTAACGGCAAAGGCGCAAAGAAGATTTTAGAAGACTTTGCTCCTTTACGGCTTTGCGTGAGATTTGTATTCGCGCTCGGTACGAAAGTCAAGATTCTTATTCATCTCGAAAGTGGGATCGTTAGTCCCGTAAGTGAAACGCAAAAAGCTTCGTTCATTAATCTGTATTTCCTAATCATTCGTAATACAAGCCTCGTTGGCTTGGCACAGACTTTGAACGCCGCTCAACTCAGTTCGACTACCTTCTGGCTCGGGATCTATCGCCATGCATGACCTAATCTTCTCCTTCCGGATGTTGCGCAAGCGGCCTTCCTTTACTATCGTCGCCGTGTTGACACTCGCGCTCGCCATCGGCGCAAGCACGGCTCTCTTCAGCATCGTCAACATTGTCGTACTCAATCCGTTCCCTTACAAAGATCCTTCGCGACTGTTCTTCGTTCGTCAGAGCCTGCCGAAACTCGGTGTGCAGGATCAATTTCGATCTTCAGGGCCGGAGTTTACCGACTATGCGAAGAGCGGGATCTTTGAACGTGTCGCGGCGTTCGAACCAGTCAGCCGCAATCTCACCGGCAGCGATGAGCCCGAACGAGTTGCAGCCGCCAAAGTGTCGACGGACTTCTTCACCATGCTCGGAGTGGAGCCTTTGATCGGCCGCGTAATCGCGCCGAATGAACAAGGTCCAAAGGGCGAGCAAGTGTTAGTGATTAGCTACGGATTGTGGCAACGGCGTTTCGGCGGCGACAGTGCAGTGTTGGGACAGAAAGTCTCTCTCGACGACGAGCCGTACACGATCATTGGCGTGATGCCGCCGCAATTCAGATTTGACGACGGGCAAGCATGGTTTCCGTTTCCGTTTGAATTAGCGGAGCGTCAGCGAACAGGCCGCGCGTACCCGATCGTGGGGCGCATCAGTTCTGGTACGACTGTCGAGCAGGTAAACGCTGCGCTCTCTAATCTGGCGCGGCGAAACGAGCAGGATTTTCTTAGTACGAACCAGGAGTACGCGGGCCGGGCGATCTACGTACAGCCGCTCGCCGAGTTTTATTTTGGTCCAGTCCGCAAAGCTCTGCTGATATTGATGGGCGCCGTCGCTCTCGTCTTGTTAATAGCGTGCGCCAACATCGCGAACTTGCTTCTCGCCAGATCGATGAGCCGTGCGCACGAGATCGCGATTCGAAAATCGATGGGCGCAAGCCGCGCGCGGATTATTCGTCAGATGCTTATCGAGAGTGCTGTCCTGGCTTTGCTGGGCGGCGGGCTCGGACTGCTGATAGCTTCCTGGGGAACACGCCTGCTTTTCAAACTCATTCCCACCGGCACTATTCCGCCCGGCGTGGAAGTAACGATGAATGTGCCCGTGCTGCTCTTTACGTTAGGCATTTCGCTGTTGACTGCGTTCATCTTCGGTCTCTGGCCCGCTATTCAGGGATCGAGAACACAGACTCGCGAGGCCTTGCAAACGGCGAGTCAACGAGCGACCGCCGGCGTTGCCGCGCGACGCGCGCAGAGTGCTCTCGTAGTTGCTGAAGTTGGTCTGTCGTTAATTCTGCTGGTGATGGCGGGTTTGATGATTCGGAGTTTCGCGAAGCTGACAAACATCGATCCGGGGATGAGCACGGCCGACGTCATTGAGATGCGCATCAATCGCTCACCGGCGAAGTCGAAAGACGGTGCACAGAATGCGATCTTTTTCCAAAACGTCATCGATCGCGTCAAGACGTTGCCGGGCGTCGAGGCTGCGAGTGTTGCTTCACACATGCCCTTCGTTTACACGGAAGACTGGCCCATCACGGTCGAGAGCGCAGCGAATGGCGGAGCGCAAACGCAAAGCATCGACACGCGTACTGTGAGTACTGAGTACTTTACAACCATGCAGATCCCGCTAGTTGGCGGACAGGTCTTTGCTGCTGAGGATGGCCCGCAGACGCTGCCGGTCGTGGTCGTGAACCAGGCGATGGTTAATCGCTACTGGCCCAATCAGGATCCGCTCGGAAAGAGAATCAAGAGCGGCAATCCCGACTCGAAGGATCCGTGGTTTACTGTTAAAGGTGTAGTCAAAGATTCGGCGCAGTTAGCGCTCGGGGAGGGAATCAGGCCCGAAATCTATTTTCCGCTCGGACAGATGGCCTGGCGCTATCGCCGCATGAACCTCGCGGTGCGCACGAGTGTCGACCCGAAGAGCACGTTGGCTGCAATCCAGGGAGCGATTCGCGAAATCGACAAGGACCAGCCCGTATATCAGATTCAAACGATTGACGAGCTGATTCGTGAGTCGGTAAGTACGCGGCGCTTTGCTTTGACGATCCTGATTCTCTTCGCCGTGCTCGCTCTGGTGCTGGCCGTGTCTGGAATTTACGGTGTGATCTCTTACTCGGTTACACAACGAACTCAGGAGATTGGCATCAGGATGGCACTCGGCGCGCAAGGCGCGGATGTGCTGCGACTGGTGTTGGTCCAATTCATGCGATTGACAATCATAGGGGTGGCGTTGGGGCTCGTAGCGGCATACCTGGCGACGCGACTCATGACCAGTCTCTTATTCGGCGTTACCGCAACCGACATAACAACATTCGTCCTGGTCTCTATCAGTCTTTTGCTGGTCGCCTTAGTCGCCTGTCTCATCCCAGCGCGTCGCGCCACTAGAGTCGATCCATTAGTGGCGCTGCGGTATGAGTGACTGTGTTAACCTATGGAACGGAGTGATGTTGGATGACTATCCGTTCCCTGGTAAGACCATGCAGTCTTTTTGTTGTTCTCATCCTCGTCTTTCTCGTACCTTCCTGTAAGCGCCGCACGACCGCCGAATTTATCGTAATCAAAGATCCGGTAATCGCACTCAAGCACATCCGCGTAATTGACGGGACCGGGCAGGGAACGCGCGAAGACCAGACGATAATCATCGAATCAGGGCGCATCGCTGCGATTGGTCCAACGGCGGAGATTCCAATTCCAGCATCTGCCACTCCTCTGGACCTGAGTGGGCATACCGCAATGCCCGGCCTGGTCGGGATGCACGACCATCTTTTTTACGCCACCGACGGCGGTGATCGCTATGTCAACGCGCCTGAGAGTTTCGCTCCGCTCTATCTTGCAGCCGGCGTGACCACGATTCGCACCGCCGGCGCGCTAGACCTCGATACGGACAAGTACGTAAAGAGATCAGTGGATAGTAATAGGTTGGCTGGGCCGAAGATTCATCTCAGTAGCCCATACATAAACCGGCGTCCCGGCGACACGGTAAATCCGCAAAAGGTAGCCAATGTCATCAACGAGTGGGCCGATCAGGGCATTACCTCACTGAAGATCTACGAAAACATAAACGGCGCCGAGATCAAGTCTATTGTCGACGCGGCACACAAGCGCGGATTGAAGGTTACAGGGCACATATGCGCAGCGGGTTTTGTAGAAGCCGCGCAGGCCGGCATCGACAATCTTGAACACGGAATAGCGGTTGACACGGAGTTTTTCTCGAAGAAGAAAGCGGGTGAATGTCCCGAACGAAGTGAATGGCTTCCGGAGTTGGCGCGCATTGACATAAAGAGTGAACCGGTTCAGGCAATGATTCGGGAGCTTGTTAATCGTCGAGTCGCGATCACGTCGACGCTCGCTGTGTTCGAAGAGTTTGTAGCCGAGAAATTTGAACTCGATCCGAGAATGCAGGACGTGCTCAGTGAAGATGCTCTTGCTGATTGTCATAAACGCCTGGCAGCGGGTAAGGCGGATCCGAGGTGGTCCAGGGTGTGGGAGGCCGTGCTGAAGAAAGAGATGGAGTTTGAGCGCGAGTTTGTTAAGGCCGGTGGTTTGTTGATGAATGGAGTTGATCCAACGGCATGGGGAGGCGTTGTCGCAGGATTTGGAGATCAGCGTGGCGTGGAGCTGCTGGTGCAAGCGGGCTTCACTCCCGAGGAAGCAATTCAAATCGCGACACTCAACGGCGCAACATTTCTCGGTGAAGATAGTCGCATCGGCACACTTGCGACCGGCAAGCAAGCCGACATAGTGATCGTACGCGGCAATCCGGCGGCGAATATTCGCGACATTCGCAACGTTCAATTAGTGTTCAAGGATGGCATCGGCTACGACCCCGCAAAGTTGATTGAGTCAGTGCGCGGGCTCGTTGGTGAGAAGTAGCCACAAAAGGCACATAAGGCACAAATAGAAGAGTTCAATAAGATCCCATTTTGTGCCTTTTGTGCCTCTTTGTGGCTAACTTTTATGCGGCTTTTATGCCGGTTAGAAATCGAACCGGGCGCCGAACTGGATGATTCGTGGCGTGTTGTAGATCTGTGTGACACGTCCGAAGTTATTGCTGTTGACATCCAGTCGTCCGACTGTCGTTGCTGTACCGTACGCGGATAACGTCCCGAAGAACGGCACCTGGTTATTCAACACGTTGAAGGCTTCCACTCGAACCTGCAACCGGCGCGTTTCACCCAAACGAATGTTTTTGCTCAGCCCCGCATCCCAGTTGAAGAACGGCATGCCGTTGAGAGCGTTTCGCTGCATATTCCCGGTTGATCCTGCCTGGTTAAAGAAAAACACCTGTCCGGGGAATGGAGCCTGGCCAAGCGGGCTGGTTGCTCTAACACTCGCGAGCGTGTAGCCGGCCGGCAGCGTTTGGTTCAAATCAAAACAACTCAACGTCGGTCGCCCGGGAGCAGTTGCTGTCGCACACAAGATCTTTGGATCGAAGTAGTAAATTCCATTTGGCGTGTTGAAGATTCCGGTTAGCTTTTTCAGTTCCGGCATCGACAAAGATGTCGTCGCTGTTTGTCTTCCCGATTGGAAAGTGATCGTCGATGTCGAACGTGGATCGACGACTCCAATCGGCGGACCCGACACGAGGTTCAGCACCGACGTAAACTGCCAGCCGCCGACAACACGATCGGCCCAACCGAGACTATTCAGGAATCTCTTCCCGCGCCCGAACGGCAACTCATAGATCGCATTGAAATTGAACGTATGAGTTCGATCGTAATCGGGACGCGAATAGTTGAGGTTGGGATTGTTATTGTCCTGAACCTCACCCTGGCGGTTTTGATCCTCAAACGGGATGTCCGTCAGTGTCTTCTGGAAAGTGTAATTCGCCTGTACCGCAATGCCGTTTGCAAAACGGCGGCGAACTTCAGCCTGTAGGCCGTTGTAACGGAAACGCCCGGAGTTGGTCAGTATCTCGTCGATGAAAAGATTCGGATTGGCGACGATCGGGACGCTGCCATTCAATCCATTCAGGAAGTAGAACTGTGCCAGCGATCCGACTCGACCTGCCTGGATCAGCGGAAGAATCGTTCCGACGTCGTTCAGGAATCCGCCATTGACTAAACCCGAGAAGACGTCTAGCGGCTGACTTCCCGGAATCGCGGGATTGAACCGAGCGTCAGTACAGAGGAACATCGGATCAAACGCAGTTGACCCGCCCGGACGTGTTGCACCTTGCAGCCGGCAATTCTGCTGCGCTTTCTGGAAGTCTGTTAAAAAGCCGGTGGAGCGAATGTCGAGCTGGTTGAACGTCGTCGTCTGAATCAGGTCGTTGCTTTGAGCGCCGACATACCTGACTTCCAGAATGGTATTGTGTCCGAGATTCCGCTGAATACCGAAGTTGTATTCATAGACTCTCTGCACCTGGAGATTCGGATCGACTCCGAACATCTGTGCTCCCGCCTGATTGATATTGTTTTGCTCGAACGAGAGCGGCGGAGGCGTGAACGGCGGCACCGCAAATTGCGGAATTGGACCAAAGATGCCGCGCGGTGTTAGAGCGGCTCGGAAAGTAGCCGAACCGTTAACCGTGCTTGTGGTAAACGAACGCAGTCCGGGATTACCGCCAAGCAGCGTGCTGGTTGATTTGACGTATTCGTCGTTGACGTAGTTAACGCGAACTCCGCCGCGCACGACGAAGCTGTTGCTGAGAATGCGTGATAAGAATCCCTTTTGGACGTTAGGCGAGTAAGCAAAACTCACGTTTGGTCCAAAGTTGTCGCGGTCTGGTTTGGTAAACGTACCCGGTCTTCCCGAGTTACCGCCGATAATGTCCAGATGGCCATTTGGATCGAGAATGCTTGCGACGAGATCGCCATTTTGGATCACCGGTTCCAGGTAGTTACCAACGGGGCTGTGCAGTGGAGTGTAATACTCATATCTCAGGCCGAGATTCAAAGTGAGATTTGGTTTAAGTCTCCATTGATCGGAGAAATATCCGGAGTAGATTTTGTAGTCCAACGGCTGAATATCAGACGTCGACGCATAACCGGTTTGCGGATCGATGAGGTTGAAAGTTTGAGTGGCGGTGCCGATGACGCCGCCGAGCAGATACCGCAAAGAATTCGCGCGCGCCAGATCGGTGGTGTTGATTCCGCCGATTTGATTAGCCGTAAGTCCAGGCGTATTCAGATTGCCGGTAGTTGAAATGGTGTAAGTCGGAAGCACGCCGAAATTGACTTCCGATTGAAGCTTTTGAAATTCGATTTGGCCGCCAAAACGGAACGAGTGGTTGCCGAATGAATAAACGGCGTTGTCCTGGATGTTGTAATACCTGGTATCACGTCCCTGGTCCGTGAAAGTGCCCTCGGGCTGAGTGATCGACAACGGCAAGCCGCCAATAAAGTAGTCCGGCGGAATGTTGCTTTCTTTGAAGAACGGATTCGTGAACTGAAATCCGCCGCGAACTTCATTCGAAAAATTACCCGAGGGGATCCACTGGTGAGCAGCGGTAAAAAAGTGCGTCGGATCGATCTGGTTG
>DATENQ010000337.1:0-18165 GCA_035275005.1 Pyrinomonadaceae bacterium
ATGCACGAGAAGTACGGCGCAAAGATCTACGGTAAGTATGGATTTGTAGACGCGTTCAATCCAAAAACCGGATGGATCGACACTGACGTGATCGGAATCAACGCCGGTATAATCCTGCTCAGCGCCGAGAACACGCGCACCGGAAACGTCTGGCGCTGGTTCATGCAAAACCGCGAAATCCCCCTCGCCCTAAATAGAATCGGACTGCTGAAATACGGCTCAAAGAGAGCGACGTGGACTACACGCAGGTGAGCATAAACTACGTTGACACTATCAGATTTTCTGAGATAATGACGTCATGAAGAAAAGCGATACAACTAAACCAAAAATTAAGCGACCTCCCCGCGTCCAACTCACGAGAGAAGAAGTAATAGAAAGAATGAAGACGTTTTCAGAAAGAAAGGAGCGGTTCCTTGCCACTGCTCGAAAGAGTAAGAGTTGAAGTTTATCTTCCTGATCCTCACGTAACTGAATACGACAATCTGCTGCGGAACCTCGAATATGAATTCACCTACGCATTTGGTGGGTGTACGATCATTCGAGGTCTCGAGGGCAGTTATCTGTCACAACAATTCGGGAATCGCATTGTCGATCGAATCAATCTGATTTATTCAGATATTCCCTTGGCGTTGTCTCTCGATTTTGCTTTGATTGCAGGATACGTAAGGGAGCTGAAAAGTACTTCAACTGAAGCATTGACTGAAGAAGACGTTTTGGTTGCGGTTACCCAGACGTATCACGCGATCTAGCTTACGTTTCGTTACCCTCGCCTGTAGAATGTGGTCACTCATTGGGCCGACCAATTCACTGACGACCAACGTTGCAGTGTGACTATGCCAAGGATCGGAATTCTTCTGTCGTTGTTTATCGCCGCGCAGGTCTATGCGCAACCTGCAAAACTCATCAACGCTGGTCCGCCACAACCAGCATCGATCGAAGGCTATCATCGCGGTCATTGCGTCTCAATTCCCAACCGCATCCGTATCTGTAAATTACTCTCCGACAACGCAGACGTTTTTCTCGCTGAGAAAGAAGGAAAAACGATCGGCATCTGGCCCAGCACGGCATATATGGGCGAGACTGAGGACTTCGAAGTGCTGCGCGGCGATCTTGACGGAGATCGGCAGCCGGAGCTCATCGTTGCTAACCACGATGCTACCGGTGTTGGGCTGGGCGTGAGCGTTTACACCATCACGATATTCCCCAACACTGATCTCCGCACGTTTCAATCGCCATTAACTTTCAGCGTCCAGGAATACGGAAGCCTCGGAACCTTCGTCCACACTGCCGGACACATCAACATACTCACCACCGGCTGGGTCTCGGGCGACGATCGACGACGAGGCGACGGACTCTACCTCGTCGGCCAGTGGTGGCGTTATAAATCCGGTGAGCTGGTGCCGCTATTGAATCGAAACGCGATCGCGAGGCGTTATCTTTTCAGTTTCGAACGCGAGCGTTGGGAGACGCTGACATCCGATCGAATACCTTACCGGTGGCTGGCCAACCGTAATGCAACAACAGTGACGACCGAGTTCGTCACTGGCGCCAGCACGCACAGCAAAGGCGGAGTTATTCAGTCAGTCTCAACACCCGACAAAAGCTCTTATCACGCAGTGAAGATTGCGTTTCAACCGGACGGTGAGCAGGCGTCCACCTTTCTTTATCCGAGCGACGAGGACGACGGAACGATCGACCGGTACATCGGCGATGCAACCTCCGGTCGCATCTATCCGAATCGATATCTTCCATCAGATCCGGAAAGGTGGTTGACCGGAAAACGCGCCACGCTGCGCACTTACGACGACCACAGGCTCGAAGTGTTATGGCTTGAGCCACAAAAAAGCACAAAAGGCACAAAATGAAGCTTTTAATTATCGGTGGGACGAGATTCCTCGGTCGTCATTTGCTGACGGCCGCACTCGCGCGTGATCACGAAGTCACGCTCTTCAATCGCGGAACCTATCCAGTTGAGCTTGATGTTGAATGCATTCAAGGCGATCGCCACAACGACACCGACCTCGCGAAACTAAAAGGTCGTCGCTGGGATGTAGTTATAGATACGAGCGGTCACCTACCCCGCTCCGTGCGAGCGGCGGCGGAGATCCTATCCGGCTCTGTAGACGTTTATGTTTTCATCTCCAGCCAAAATGCATATGCCTCTGTCAGTGTTCCCGGTGTCGACGAAACTTTCCCGCGCGCCACATTAACTACGGAGCAACTGGAGCAGGCGAATGCCATCGACACGTCAGGACAACCTTCTTACGGAGCGCTCTACGGCGGGTTGAAAGCGCTGTGCGAACAGGCGGCTGAAGAAGCTATGCCGAATCGCGTACTGACTATTCGCCCCGGTCTCATCGTTGGCCCATTCGATTACAGCGATCGGTTTACTTACTGGGTGGCACGTGTCGCGCGTGGCGGCGAAATCCTGGCTCCCGGCCGTCCCGAACGCTTTGTGCAGTTCATCGATGCCCGCGATCTGGCTGAATGGATCGTGCGCATGGCTGAACAAAAGGCGACCGGCATCTACAACGCCAATGCCGAACCTGAAAAAATAACGATGCGAAGCGTGCTTGAAGCGTGTAAGGTGGCGAGCGATAGCGACGCCACTTTCACCTGGGCCAGTGAGGAATTCCTGCTGCGAGAAAATGTCTCAGCGTGGAGCGCCATGCCACTCTGGCTACCCGAAGAAGCCGCGCCGCACTTGAAAGGCTTTATGTTCATCAACTGCGATAAAGCGATTGCCGCCGGTCTTCGCTTTCGTACCATGAGCGAAACGATCGGAGATACGCTCACGTGGTATCAAACAGCTCGCCCTAATGAAGAGTTAAAAGCGGGAATCGATAGCGATAGAGAACAAGCGCTGCTACGCAAATGGCACGAAACGCAAGAAGCATGACGGCCTTACCGGCGAGGTTCGGGAACGTTCATTACTATCGGATTGCCGGAAAGTACATCTTCGCCGGAGACCTATTCATCACTCGTGGCACGCTCTATTTCTTCCCGGAGATCGATCTGGACGAGCAAAGACACGCTGCGACAAAACACGTGAGCAACGAGATAGCCCTGGTTGTACTTGCCGTTGTCTACCTCGCCCAGACAGTTAGCGGTGCTTATTCATCGCGAATTGATTTCTGGGCGGAAGGTATATCCGATAAACAGTTCCAGGAGAAAGCCAAAACCTACATCGATAGACTGCGGCTGGAACGAGCGCAAGCTGCATTTTCCAAAACGCTACCAGTGCCGACGCGCGTTGGAGCAAACGAGATTTCAAATATGAAATTAAGCAGCACTGGTAAACTGTCCTTCTCCGCCCAGTCCGATACACACGATTTCAACATCGGCCTATTCAAAAAAAGGCGATTGCGAAACGCATTGTGGGAAGCGGGCTTGGGTCGCGTTTGAGGATCGTAGTCATCTCTTAACAGGAGTACACGTATGCGCAAGAAGATACTCTGGACCGCAGCCCTGGTAGCAGTCGCTTTCGCCATTGTCCTGCAAATCCGTAACACCCAGACGGTCTATTCGCAAGGCGGACGTGAGCGCCCGTCGCCGGAGGAGATCGCCAAACGCAACGCCATCGAAAACGAACTACAGTCCCTCGCGATCGTCGAACGTAAACTAATGATCCCGATGCGCGACGGTACGCGGATCGCAACCGACGTCTATCGTCCGAAAGACACGTCGAAAAAATATGCCACAGTCTTTGTGCGCACGCCTTACAACTTTAACTACTGGGACGTCCGCAACGGCGCTCCACGCGATCTGACTAACGAGCTCGAAGCTGTCAAACGCGGCTATGCATTCGTGGAAATGAACGAACGCGGACGCTTCTTCTCCGAAGGCAACTACGACATTCTCGGTCCGCCACTCACCGACGGCGTCGATGAATTCAACTGGATCTCCAAACAACCTTGGTCCAACGGCAAAGTCGGCACGATCGGTTGTTCCTCTACAGCGGAATGGCAGTTGGCCGTCGCGGCCCAGGGTAATCCTGCTTACACGACCATGATTCCGCAAGGCTTCGGAGCGGGTGTCGGACGCGTGGCTCCTTACTGGGAACAGGGTAACTGGTATCGCGGCGGCGCGGTCCAGATGCTCTTCATCGCCTGGCTTTACAGCCAGCAGAACCAGGTGCGCCCGATGTTTGCGCCCAACACGTCGCAGGAAGATCTGATTCGCGCGTCAAAAGCGTTCGACCTCGCGCAGCAATTGCCGCCGGTCGATTGGTCAAAGGCACTGCGTCATCTGCCGGTGCAGGACATCCTGGAAGCCGCTGGTGGACCACACGGAATCTTCGCCGATCACATGGCGGTGGACACGGGCGGCGCGATGATCCAGCGCGAGCCGAATGATCCGTCGTGGTACAAAGGTGGTTTGTGGCACGACAACATGAAGATCAACATTCCCGGCTTTTGGTTTATGTCGTGGTACGACGTGTCGATTGGTCCAAACCTCGCCGCTTTCAATCACGTGCGCAAGACTGCATCGCCGGAGATTGCGAACCAGCAGTACGCCGTGATTGCTCCGACGCTGCACTGCGGTTACAGACGCGCAACCGAAAACACGATCGTCGGCGAGCGCAGCATGGGCGACGCGCGCTTGAATTACGAAGAACTGACATATGCCTGGTTCGATCACTTTCTCAAAGGCGAGAACAACGGAATTCTTGAGAAGATGCCGCGCGTGCGTTACTACACGATGGGGCTGAACAAATGGCAAAGTTCCGACACGTGGCCGCCGCGCGGCGCACAGCCGCTGAGCTTTTTCCTGTCGAGCGGCGGCAAGGCAAACACGCTCAATGGCGACGGCATACTCAGCGACACTTCTCCCGCCAACGACACTCCAGACAAATTTGAATACGATCCGATGAACCCGGTGCCATCATACGGCGGCAATGTTTGCTGCACTGGCAACGCGATCACAGCGGGCTCTTTCGATCAGCGCAAGAGTGAGTCGCGGCCCGACATTCTCGTTTACAGCACCGAGCCTTTGCGAGAAGGACTCGAAGTCAGTGGTCCGATAGAAGTCACGCTTTATGTCTCCTCGGACGCGAAGGACACCGACTTCACGGTGAAATTGATTGATGTTTATCCGGATGGTCGTGCTTATAATCTGGACGAAACGATTCAGCGCATGCGTTATCGCGACGGCTACGACAAATCAAAAGTTTGGATGGAGCCGGGCAAGGTTTACAAAGTGACTTTGCAGCCGATGACTACCAGCAACTACTTCGACGCCGGCCATCGCATCCGGATCGAAGTTTCCAGCAGCAACTTCCCGCGTTTCGACCGCAACCTGAACACGGGCGGCCGGAATTACGACGAAACAAAGGGCGTAATTGCTCGTAATGCAGTGCATCATTCAAAGCAGTACCCGTCAGCGATAAAGATCACAGTAGTCCGCAAGAGCTCGTAAGGAGAAAAAAACATGCGCGGTGCAATGATAGGGTTAGTTGCTATCCTGATCGCTGTAGGCGTTTACCTCTGGTTACAAAAGCGCAAGTAAACCTAACCACAAAGACACGAAGCAAACGATAGTCTTATGGCGTGGAAACCCGACCGACTCCTTAAGGCCATTCTAATCTGGACCGTGCTGACGTTGATCATAGTATGGTTGCCGTTAGTGCGTGGTCTGATGGATGGTGACAGCTATCAATGGGGCAACTCTGCGTGGGGTTTCCAGTTCGGAGGGCGCGGGTTAGGCGGAGATTACTGGTTCCTGTTGATTCAGGCTGTCTTCGGATTGGTTCTCCTCTATCTAGGATGGCGCGGAGCACGGCAGCCTTTTCATTGGCTGCTGTTGGTCTGGCACATTCAACTCGCGCTACAGTCGATTTACAACTCCTGGACTTCTCCTGAGGACTATCGATTTAAAGGCGACACGCTCGGGGTCGACATTTCCTTAGCCTGGGTTGGTCCGTTATTGTTTGGCGGTTTCGCGCTGCTGTCCATCTGGTGGGTTGTTCGAGACATCAAAAGTGGACAACAGCGAATAGCACCGCAATGGACTCTCACTAATCGTGTCCTGCTTTTGATTGCGTTGACTTTGCTCCCGATTCAATTCTTACTCCTTCGGTTTGGTCCGCAACATGGACCAGGAGATCAGGCCGGTGTGATTCTAACCATGTTGCAGTGGGTATTAATCAATTTGGGATTGTTTCCGTGGTCGAGATCGAGTAGGGCGAAATCGCTCGCCATTGAAACACATTAGTGTATCGGAGAGAGATACCACGGGACGAGCCCGTGGCATCATAAAGCGTGTGACCATTTGGATTTAAGGAAAGTGACGATCCGATGAAACCAAAAGAACTCACCATACGCGGCCTGATCCTGGGCGTGCTCATCACGACCGTCTTTACCGCCGCGAACGTCTACCTGGGTCTTAAAGTCGGACTTACCTTTGCGTCGTCGATTCCCGCGGCGGTGATCTCGATGGCCATCCTGAGCCTCGTGAAGGATTCCTCCATTCTAGAAAACAATATCGTTCAGACTGTCGCATCCGCGGCCGGCACGCTCTCCGCCATTATCTTCGTGCTGCCCGGACTGGTCATCGTCGGTTGGTGGACGGGATTCCCGTTCTGGCAATCGTTTCTGATTTGCTTGAGCGGCGGCGTGCTCGGCGTGTTGTTCACGATCCCGCTTCGTCGTGCGCTCGTGACTAACTCCGATCTTCCCTACCCCGAAGGCGTTGCTGCCGCGGAAGTATTGAAAGTCGGATCGGGCACGCGTGGTGAAACAAAAGACGAGACCGGCGAAGCACGAGAAGGACTCATGGCTGTGATCCTCGGCTCAATCGCCTCAGCAGGCCTCGCCATTCTCACTGCAACGCGCATCGCTGCGGGTACAATCGGCGGTGTCTTTCGTATCGGCGCGGCGGCTGCAACCGGTTACGACATCAATTTCTCACTCGCGCTCGTTGGCGCCGGCCATCTCGTCGGCCTGTCGGTCGGAATGGCGATGCTTACCGGACTGATCATCGCCTGGGCCATCGCAGTCCCGTACTTGACGTCAGTGCAACCCGCTGCTCCCGGCGCAGATCTCGCGGCCCACGTGACCACGATCTGGCGCACGCAGGTTCGTTTCATTGGCGCGGGCGCGATTGCCGTTGCCGCCATTTACACTCTCGCCCGGCTCGCCAAACCAGTCGTAGGCGGACTCGTAACCACGCTCGCGGCTTCTCGCACGGCCGGCGAACGAGACGACCGCGACCGCGATATCTCCCCTATATGGATTTTGATACTCACGATCGCTTGCCTCGCCGTCGCGGGCTGGCTCACGTTCAACTTTGCCAGATCGACTGTGCTCGCACCATCTTCAGTGTCACTCACGTTGATCGCAGTGCCATTCGTACTTCTCGGCGGCTTTCTTATTGCGGGCATCTGCGGTTACATGGCCGGACTGATCGGCGCCTCGAACAGCCCGATCTCCGGAGTCGGAATTCTTTCGATCGTCCTCTGCGCATTCCTGCTCACATTAGTTGTGTCACCAACTCCTAACACGCAGCAGGCGCTCGTCGCCTTCGCACTCTTCACCACCGCAATCGTCTTCGCATGCGCGACAATCTCAAACGACAACTTGCAGGACTTGAAAACCGGCCAGCTTGTCGGCGCCTCACCGATGCGACAACAGATCGCGCTCATCGTCGGCGTGGGCGCGGGCGCGTTAGTGATTCCATTTGTGCTCAATCTGCTCGCGAAAGCGTACGGCTTCGCGGGCGCAGCGAACGTTGGTGTAGTGACGCAAGAACCTATGCCGGCGCCGCAGGCGACGCTCATCTCGGCCCTCGCGAAGGGAGTGATCGGCGGCAATCTCGAATGGAAGATGATTGGAGTCGGCGCGTTGATTGGCGTCGGCCTCATTCTGCTCGACACGTTACTCGGTGCGCTGAATAAGTTACGCATTCCGCCGCTCGCAGTCGGGATTGGTATTTACCTGCCGATGTCGGCGACGTTCGCGGTGGTTGTTGGTTCAGTAATCTCTTACTGGTATAACGGCCGCGCCAGCAAATCGCCGAATCCTGAACGCGCTGAGCGACTCGGAACACTCGTAGCATCGGGATTGATCGTAGGCGAGAGCCTCTGGGGCGTTCTCAACGCCGGCCTCATTGTCGCCAATCAACGATGGCAGTTCGGATCGTCGAACGACGCTCCGCTTGGCCTGGTGGACGCCAGGTTTTCAGGTGGTCCATGGCTCGGCGTGCTTGGCTTTGTAGGCATCATCGTTTGGCTATACTCGTGGATGTTGCGCCGATCAAAAGCCGTGCCGCCACAGGAAAAATGAACAATGTGATCCTCGTTTCAAAGAGGTGCAATTTTGCCGACTAAACTCTTTTTTACTCTTGCCCTCATCGTTGCGGTCGTCCTCTGTGCCGCAAACGTTCGCGCACAGCAAACAAACCCACCGGCAGAAAGCAAAGAAGCTGCGGAAGCGGCGTTGCGCGAAAAGGCTTTTGCTTTGCTCAAATCATTGGCCGGTGAGTTAGGTACTCTACAGTCTCTAGAGAATCGCGCACGTATCGGATCAAACATCGCCGGATCCCTTTGGCCTCATGACGAAAACCGCGCGCGCGAGCTGGTTGCGCTGGTCCAACAGGATATCAACACGGGATTACAAATTCCCGAGAACCCCGACCCGGAAGACACCAGGACTCTGCTGGTCTTTCTGAAACTGCGAGCCGATACCATCGAGCGGATCGCCAGGCACGATCCTGAACTGGCTTACTCATTTTTCAAGGCGACTGAGCTAAGCTCCGAGAAAGAGCTGCCAGACGCTGTTCGCGAAAATGACAAGAAGCTGGAAGCTAACATCGCGAAAGAACTCAGTGCCAGCAATCCAAATCTCTCGCTCGAGCTCGCGCGTAAAATGCTGGCGAGTGGCTTCCCTGACGACTTGCGGTTATTGCTTGGCCGATTAAATAGAAAACACAAAGAGCAAGCCAGGGTTTTATATAAAGAGATTGTTCGCAAGCTTGCTGATACCGATCTCATAACAGATTGGCCCGCTCAATATTTCACGCTGAACCTTGCTAATTCTATGGCGCCGCCAGCGGGCGACGAAGCAATGTTCAAAGACGTCGTGAACCTGTTCATCAAACTGATGGTCGACAATGCATGTACCAGGATCCCACCGCCTCAGGACCAACGGTTTGAAGTTTGCCAGCAGTTTGCGCCAGCCATACCGCTGATCGCAAAAGTTGATCCTGCCCTCGGCGGCAAGTTGCAACACTGGGCCACCCACGGCGGCTTTTATTCGCCTCCGTCCGTGTATGTTGAGCTTAAAGACGTATTTGACTACGGCTCAGCCGACGACATACTCGCGCTCATCGTTGAGTACCCGCAAATGGAATCCGACATCCGTTTCTATGCGATGTCTAAAGCCCAGAGCGACGGCGATTTGGAGCGAGCGCGTAAAATCGCGGCAGAATATACTGCGGATCCCGAAAGACAGCGGATGATGTTGGCGCGACTCGATGAAGACCAGGGGAGAGTGTCAAGCAATAACCTGAAACCGGAAGAAGTGCAGAGATATTTGAATGAACTACAGGGCACCGAACAGAAGGCTGCATATCTGGCGTCCGTCGCCAGTCAAATGAGTAAAGCTGATCGTAAAGCTGCGTTGAAGTTGCTGAATCAAGCCACTGAAATCGTTGACACGATGAAACCGGGGAAAGATCAGACTCGCCTGCAGATTCTCTTCGCAATATTGCACAGCTTTGAGAAGAGTGATCGGGGGCTGGCGATGATGGAGTCGCTCGTGCCGAGACTGAACGAGCTCGTTGCTTCTGCTGCCAAGCTTGACGGCTACGACACTCATTATTTGCGTGACGGTGAATGGAATATGTCGGCTGAGGGTGAACTGGGAAGTCTGTTAACCTGGCTCGCTGAGAATGCAGCCTACTTCGCCTGGTGTGATTTCGATCGGGCAGTGAGTGCGGCAGGACAATTTGAAAGGCCCGAAGTACGCATGATGGCCCAGTTAAAAGTGGCGCAAGGAATTCTGGCTGGTCCACCGAAGCGTTTTCAAGCAGGTTACTTTGGCTATCAGCGCTATCGATACTAGGAGAGAACTGATTGTCCATGGAAGATCTAAAGATACGGCGCGCGGAAGCGGACGACTGTACCGCGATCGCCGAGATGTTCGTTTCTCCGAAAGTGTATTCCGGCACGCTCCAGGTGCCGTATCCGTCACGTGAGTACTGGCGACGACGCTTGACCGAGAATGCCGACAAAGTCTACACGCTCGTGGGCCTCATCGACGATCGCGTTGTGGGAATGGTGAGTGTTGTAACGTTTGACCGGCCACGTCGAAAACATGCCGGCGTGATTGCGATCTGCGTTCATGGTGATTGGCAGGGCAAAGGAGTCGGTGGCGCACTGATGCGCGCGATTCTTGACCTTGCAGACAACTGGCTTAACCTCACGCGCCTCGAGCTCGAAGTCTACGCTGACAACGAAGCGGCGATACACCTCTACGAGCGTTTCGGATTCGAAGTCGAAGGGACGCTGCGACGACACGCCTTCCGCGATGGCGAGTACGTCGATTCCAAAGTGATGGGCCGCTTGCTCAATCGTTGACTTTTTCTCCTCGCTGCGTAAAATCTTCGCTACCCACTTCATCTGGTCCACTCACCGCCAGGCGCCCCCAAAGATTAAGACGATTTCGATTTGAAACTCGAGGAATGTTTATGGTTGAAGAACCTCACACCCAACCAGATGTGCCGCCTGCGCTCACGAACAAAGAACCTCATCCTGAATGGGCCGAATGGTTCAAAGAGCACAGCGTTCCCATTTGCGGAGTGCTGCTGATGGTGTTGGCATTTTGTTTAGTAAGTCATTTTCGGGCCGGCACGGGCTGGACCAAAGCCCGAGACATTGCAGATACGCTGGCTAAGGTGACTCAGATATTTGCGATTATAGCTGCCGGAGGGTGGGGGTACTTTAAGTTTATAAAGGGCCGCACATATCAAGAGAGCTTGATACCGACGGTTTCCGGAAAACTATTAACGATTGACTCTCAAACATATTTAATCGCGACTATTAGCGTGAGGAATGTTGGTCAGTCAGTAGTGGAGTTCGCCCCTAATGCAAGTGCTCTACGAGTCTTTGAGTATACGAGTTCGACATCAGCGGAAATCACAACGGTAGATGACGTCAAGCTTGCTCAATTCGTGGCGCTGGATGCCCTTTCTATAGAGCCGAATGTGCTTATCGAGAAGATGCGTTTTATTAGCATACCGGTAGAAGTGCGATTGGGCCTTAGGTTAGAGGTGAAAATAATAAGCAATCATAGGAAGAAGTATACTTGGGTAGCTTCCTTCGTGGTTGAAAAGAGTCCATCTAGTGCTATCATTGACTCCAGCAATGAGCCACAAAAGGAGACGATATGAGAATTATTATTGAAATGGATCCGCCGAGACCTGCGGTCGAAAGAGGCTACTCAACTGAAGAAGAGATTCGCGAGAACCAGAGACTAAACCGGCTTCAACGAGAACGCGATGAACGCGCGCATCGGAACGACAATTCAACTTCCAGCAACGGACAAGTAACTCAGGACAAAGACAAGAGCTAGGATAAACTCCGCTTGCGCTTACCCACCTGCAAGCGAGCTTCGCCGGCATTCATTCTTCATCAAGCCACATTGACATTTCACAACCCTCCGCGTTAGATCATCGCCGTCCTTTAATTCCAACATCCGAATGAGGTCTTGAAATGACCACCTCTCGTCGTGACTTTTTGAAGACGGCCGGGGTTGCGGCTGGCGCTCTGTCGCTGTCTTCCCTGCCCTCCTGGATTAGCGACGTCACTGCCGCTGAAGAGGCTGCCGCCAACGGTGTTAATAAAACTGCACTCGCCGATATCGCTCTCAACACCGCACGCAAACTCGGCGTCACCTACGCTGACATTCGCATCAATCGCTATCGCAACGAGTTCATTGGCACCCGCGAGCAGCAGGTGCAGAACGTGGCGCGTGGTCAGAGCTTCGGGTTCGGCGTGCGTGTGCTATACAAAGGAACGTGGGGCTTTGCATCGAGCCGCAGCGTCACTCCGGAAGACGTGCGTCGCATCACGCAGCAGGCAGTCGAGATTGCGCGTGCAAACTCAGTCTATCAACGGAAGCGCATCTCGATGGTCCCGGTCGAGAAGGTCGTCACCACGTGGAAGAACGCTTTCGAAAAGGACCCCTTCGAAGTCTCGATTGACGACAAGATCCAGTTTCTGTTGTCGCTAAACGAATCGGCGATGAAGACGCAGGGTGTGAGTTTCGTCAACTCGTCGATGGGCTTCGTCAACGAACAGAAGTTTTATGCTTCGACTGACGGCTCGCGGATCGAGCAGTACATCATTCGTGCCAATCCAAACTTCAGCGTCACTGCGGTAAACCGAACCAGCGGCGACTTCCAGTCGCGCAGCGCGCTCGGTGGACCACAGGGCATGGGCTACGAATACATTGAGAAGCACGACTGGAAACAAGAAGCGCAACAGGCCGGTGAAGAAGCGGTGATGAAGCTGAAAGCCAAAGCCGTCGAGCCGGGTAAGCACGACCTCGTGCTGCATCCATCGCATCTTTGGTTGACGATCCACGAGTCAGTGGGCCATCCGACCGAGCTCGATCGCTCACTCTGGATGGAAGCAAACTACGCGGGCACGAGTTTTCTGACGCCAGACAAGATCGGCAAGCTTCAGTTTGCCTCGAAGATCATGAACTTTGTTGCTGACAGAACTCAGCCCGCCGGTCTGGCAACTGTCGGTTACGACGATGAAGGTGTTCCCGGTCAACGCTGGCACCTGATCAAAGACGGAATGTTTGTCGACTGGCAGACGACGCGCGACCTTGCGGCAATGACGGGTCAGAAGAAGTCGTACGGCTGCAATCACGGCGACAGCTGGGGCAGCATCTCCTTTCCACGCATGCCAAACGTCTCGCTCCAGCCGGGCGCTGACAACACGTCGCTTGACGAGCTGATCGCCGGTGTTGAGAAAGGCATCCTGATTTACGGCGATGGCAGTTATTCGATCGATCAGCAACGTTACAACTTCCAGTTTGGCGGGCAGGTGTTCTGGGAAATCAGGAACGGCAAACGCGGCGAGATGTTGCGCGACGTTGCTTATCAATCACGCACTACCGACTTCTGGAATTCGTGCGACGGCCTTGGTGGACAGGCGACGTACGAGCTCGGCGGCAGCTTCAGTGACGGAAAAGGCGAGCCGGGCCAGTCGAACGCGGTGAGTCATGGTTGCCCGGTCGCCCGCTTCCGGCAAGTGAATGTGCTGAACACGGCTCGAAGATGATTGAGGAGATTGCAGAATGCTGCTCACTGAAAAAGAAGCGCGCACGATTTGTGAAAAGGTGCTGAGCTACGTGAAGGCTGATGATGCATCCGTAAGCGTCAACAGCGAAGACTACGGTCACCTGCGCTTCGCCTCCAACGCTTTCACCACCAGCGGCGCCCGCGAGAATGTAACCGTTGGCGTCACTGTCTGGATCGACAAGAAACGCGGCGCCGCTGCCACGAACGAGATCGACGACGAATTACTCAAAGCAACTGTCGCGCTCGCCGAACAACTCGCCCGCATCTCGCCCGTCGATCGAGAGTACATGCCAACGCTTAGCAAACAAACCTATAAACCCGTCAACGGTTACGCCGAAGCAACGTCAAACATATCTCCTACCTCGCGCGCCAGGACGATCAACGACGTCATCACCTCTTGTGAAAAAGCGAAAGTGATCGGCGCGGGTTTTCACCAGGCAAGAGGATCAGCCAGCGCGTCAGCCACGAAGAACGGTAACTTCATCTATGAGCGATCGAGCCTCGTGAGTCTCTCGATGACCGCAAGAACTCCCGACGGCACGAGCTCCGGCTACTTCCTTCGAAACCACTTCGACGTCGCTAAGCTCGATGCCACGCGCATTGCCGGCGAAGCGATTCGCAAGGCGCTCGACTCGCGCAATCCACGCGTGCTCGAACCCGGCGTCTATCCGGCCATTCTCGAGCCGCAGGCAGTCGCCGACCTGCTCGGATTCTTCGCTTTCAGTTTTGACGCTCGTAGTGCTGAAGAAGGTCGCAGTCCATTCTCCGCGCCCGGCGGCAAGACGAAGCTCGGCGAGAAGATCTTCGACGAACGCATTAACATCTACAGCGATCCGTGGCATCCGGAGCTACCCGGTTCACAGTCAGCTCAGGGAGGATTGCCGTCGCAGAAGATCTACTTCGTGCGCAATGGCGTGCTCGAAAACCTCACTTACTCGCGTTTCTGGGCGAAGCAAAAAGGCAAAGAACCGACCGCTGGTCCAGTTAACAGCATTCTCGAAAGTTCACAACCGCCGGTGTCTGTCCAGGAGATGATCAAGTCGATGGATCGCGGGTTACTGTTGGGACGTTTCTGGTACATCCGCGGCGTCGATCCACGCGTGGCATTGCAGACCGGCCTTACGCGCGACGGCATCTGGTATATCGAAAACGGCAAGATTCAGTATCCCGTCAAAAATTTCCGCTTCAACCAGAGCAGCATGCAATTGCTCGCACCCGGCAACGTCGACATGATCGGCAAATCTGAACGAGTCGGCAGCTCGGAAGGCCAGGGTGGCAACGCTGCGTTACTGCCGGCACTGAAAGTGAAGGAATTTCACTTCTCGTCGCAGTCCGAAGCTGTATAGAATAACCCCAACCACTAAACACGAAGGCACTAGTAAATTACTTAGTGCCTTTGTGACTTGTGGTTAAACAACTAACGCGTAACAAGGACGAAAAGGAGATCTAATGTCAGTACAAGTTGTCGTAGATCAACAGGGACCGTTGCCGATCAAAACCACCTTCGATGCTATCACTGATGAGCCGGTGTATTTAGAGGTTAATGGCTCGGTGTGGTCGGCAGCGCCGGCTACCATGGTCGGAATTATGGTCCAGGTAGATGGGGTTGTCGTAGGCAAGGCACTAATCTTTTCAAATACGGCTTCAACTCATCGCACGGTTGTGCCGTCATACTCCCAGCTTAACCTTGGTTTCGGCCAGCACACCATCGTGCTCAGCCCAGTCACGGAAACTACTTTGTCGGATCAAAATGATTTCTATACTGCGGTGATTCACTACTAGTTGATGACCCGAACCATCAATTTCTTCGCCATGAAAAAATCACTCACGTTTACATTGCTGCTGTTGCTCTGGCTGCCGGGCGTGAAGGCGAAATCCTTCGCGCCGGCGCAGCCACCGCAGGAAATGCATCCGCATCGCCACGAGCGTCCAGAGAAACTGGGCACCGTGAACTTCACCATCTCGTGTTCTCCAAAAGCGCAGAAACAATTCAACCAGGCCGTCGCCTGGCTTCATTCGTTCGAGTACGAAGAATCTGAGAAGGCGTTTACAGAAGTCGCGGTCACCGACCCGCAGTGTGGCATGGCCTACTGGGGCATCGCGATGAGCAACTATCATCCGCTTTGGGTGCCACCGACGCCCGCGGAGCTGAAGAAGGGATGGAGCGCAGTCGAAAAAGCAAAAGCTGCGGGTGCAAAAACCCAACGCGAACAGGGCTACATCGCAGCGATAGAAATCTTCTACAAAGATCACGACAAGCTGGATCACCGTACCCGCGCCTTCGCTTATAGCGACGCGATGAAACAACTCCACGCTCGCAACCCAACCGATCGCGAAGCTGGGGTCTTCTACGCCCTCTCCCTGATCGCCACGGGAATGATGTCGCCGGATAAGACCTATGCAGGAGAGAAGCAAGCAGCCAGGATTCTTAATGACGTGCTCGCGCATGAGCCGCAACACCCGGGTGTTTCACATTACCTGATCCACAGTTACGACTACCCTGCCCTGGCCCAACTCGCGCTTCCTGCCGCGCGCAGTTACGCGAAGATTGCGCCCGCGTCGGCACACGCCCAACACATGCCCTCGCATATCTTCACGCGACTTGGCCTATGGCCGGAAGCCATCCGCTCAAACCTCGATGCACACGCCGCGGCAAAAGCATTCGCTACCAGGAACAAAATGTCCGGCGCGTGGGACGAGCAGCTCCACGCCATGGACTATCTCGTTTACGCATACCTGCAACGCGCTCAACAGAAACACGCCGCGGGCGTGCTCGATGAGTTGAAGAAAATTCAGAAAGTCGAACCGCAGACTTTTAAGGTTGCTTACGCCTACACCGCCATCCCCGCGCGATATGCCTTGGAACGTCGCAAGTGGAGCGAAGCAGCGAAACTGACTCTAGCCGAAGAAGAATGGAAAGACTTTCCCTGGCAGCGTTTTCCGTGGGCCACCGCTCACATCCACTTCGCACGCGCAATCGGTGCGGCACGAAGCGGCGACACAGCCGCGGCACGAATAGAAGTCGATAAGCTCGACTCCATCAAGCAGGCGCTCAGTGAAGTCAAAGGTGAATATAATTGGGCCAAACAAGTCGACATCCAACGCATGATGGCGCTCGCGTGGTTGGAGCACGCGGAAGGCAAGGACGAGGAAGCGTTGCGCCAGCTTCGTGCGGCCGCGGATCTTGATGATGCCACTGACAAACATCCAGTGACGCCCGGCTCGATCTTTCCCGCACGTGAGCAACTCGGTGAACTACTGTTGGAACTGAAGCAACCAGCCGAAGCGCTAAAGGAGTTTGAAGCCTCTTTCCGTAACACGCCGGAGCGATTCAACGGCCTTTACGGCGCCGCGCGCGCCGCGAAAATGGCTGGAGATCAGAAAACAGCCAGAACCTATTACAGGAAACTGCTGACATTGGCACGTGAAGCAGATAGCCCACGATCCGAAATTCAAGAGGCCCGCGCTTTTGTCGGCCGCGGCAAATAACACAACGGGCGGCCACGGAGTGCCGCCCCTACAAAGTTTCTTCGCAGAGTTTTTGATTACAAAAAATCAGACACCGAGATCCTACGAAACTCTGGAATTGATCTGATCACCTCGATCCAAAGCCGGCAATCCCTCACAAACCAAATCCAAATTCATCAAGCGACGCTGTGACGAAGCGCACTCGTTGAGTGACGAACGGGCCTCGTCTCGGATCACGTCAAGCGGGCACGCTTCTTGCGCCCTTCGTTAACGCTCCTCAGAGTTTCAATCACGCACGTTCCAAACTTTGGAGCAAGGAATTAAAGGCCGCATCCGGAGATACGAGAAATGGAAGCGGCAAAGGAGTTACGTAATATGAAATTCGAATCTCGATTGATTCTCGTCGCCATTCTTGTGCTGGGATCAATTGGATCGGCGACAGCCCAGACCAGCAAAGGATTTGTAACCGGCACCGTTGAAGATCAAAACGGCGCCGCCATCGCCAATGCCGCGGTCAAAATTACAAACCTGACAACCGGTGTCGTTAGAGACACAGTTGCGGACGGCGGTGGCAGCTATCGCATTGACGCTGTCGATCCTGGAGCCTACAAACTCGAAGCATCAGCTCAAGGTTTTAAGGTTGCTAAAGTGGATCGCGTCGAAGTGAACGCAGCCCAGACCGTCAACGTCTCAATTCGTCTCGAAATCGGCAATCCAACTGAAGAAGTAGTCGTCAGCACATCGAATGAAGTCGTCATTCAAAACGCTGACGGCACGCGCGTCAACACACTCGGCGAGCGCGAAATCAGAGACTTGCCGGTGCAGGGTCTCAATCCTGTCAACCTCGTCTTCACGTTGCCGGGCGTCGCGGATGTCGGCGGCGCAAACGGTCTCGCCGGCGGTTTCGTGCAAGGAACGGAATTCTCGATCAACGGCCTGCGTCCTCGCGGCAACAATCAACTCATCGACGGCCTCGACAACAACGACAACTCGATCACGGGCCAGGTTTATCAACCCACAGTACGCGACGCTTATTCGCAAGTGACTGTTTTAGGCGGCGACTATTCCGCCGAATTCGGTCGCGCGGGCGGCGCCGTGGTGAACGTGATCACACGCAGTGGCACGAACCAGTTTCATGGTTCGGCGTACGACATTATTCAGAACGCCGCCTTCGACGCACTAACGCCTGGTCAGAAGTCGCAGTCGGAGCTCACTGAAGTACCACAGTTCACACAGAACACCTTCGGCTTCTCATTCGGTGGACCAGTGCTCAAGAATAAGCTCTTTTTCTTTGGCACTTACCAGGCCGATCTGGTTCGCGCCGGAGCTGTTGTCGGTCGCGCTGTTGTGCCGACGCAGGCTGGACTAAACCAGTTGCGCTCGCTG
>DATENQ010000338.1:0-8186 GCA_035275005.1 Pyrinomonadaceae bacterium
TGTACTAAAAAGTTATGACGCTCGCTCGCATTAACGATATTCAGATGGCTTACACCGATACGGGGATCGGCCGGCCGGTTGTGCTTATTCATGGCTATCCGTTTAATCGCACGTTGTGGAATGAGCAAGTCGAGGCTCTGAGTACGAGTTATCGCATCGTAGCGCCTGACCTGCGCGGCTTTGGCGAGAGCGAGGCTACAGACGGAGCAGCGACGATGAACCGGTTGGCTCAGGACGTCGCATTGTTGCTGGACCATCTCGGCATTGCGCGCGCGACGGTCGGCGGCTTGTCGATGGGTGGTTACGTTGCGCTGGCGTTTTACAAACAGTTCCCATCTCGCGTGCGCGCGTTGATTCTCGCCGACACACGCGCGCAGCCCGATACCGAAGAAGCAAAACAAACTCGTGCGCAGCAAGCTGAAAAGGCGCTGACGGAAGGCATGGCCGGCATCGCCGATATGATGTTGCCGAAGCTGCTCACGCCTGAAACTGTGAGTAAGCGTCCCGAGATCGTGAAGCGCGTGCGCGACATGATGTTGAAAACCAAACCCGAAGGAGCAGCTGGTGCGTTGCGCGGAATGGCCGAGCGCGACGATCAAATGGATCTACTTCCGAAGATCTCCGTACCGACGTTGATTCTCGTCGGGGCCGAAGACGCGATCACTCCCGTAGCCGATAGTGAGAAGATGCATCACGCAATCGCGGGCTCGCGTTTGGTTGTGATTGAGAACGCGGGACACGTTTCCAATCTCGAGCGGACTGAGCAGTTTAATCAGGCGCTGCTGGATTTTCAGAAAGAGTTGTCACACTGATGCCGGCTCACAAGAAATTTATTATTGAAGAGCGCGTGCGCTGGGGCGACGTCGACGCAGCACGCATCATCTTTTACGGCGCTTACATCCACTTCTTCGAGTACGCTGAAACAGAGCTGTTTCGCGAAGTCGGGCTTCATTACGGCGTGATGTTTGACGAATTGCAGATCTGGCTGCCGCGCGTGCATCTCGAGTGCGACTTTCATCGCGCGGCGCGGCTGGACGACATACTGGAAGTAAGTGTTTGGGTCGCGCGCTTCGGAAACAAGTCGATGAGGTTGAATTTTGAAGTGCGTCGGAAAGGTGAAGACAAATTGGTGGCGACCGCGCACTTTGTTTTAGCGGCCGTTAACCAGACGACGTTCGAAACTGTTCCCATTCCATCTGAGTTACGCGAGAAGCTGGCGCCGTACACAGCAAACGAAGATTCCAAATGACCGCTATTCCAAATAATCCTTTGCTCGATGGCCTCGACGAAAAAGTGATCGATCGAGATCCGATCAGGCAGTTTCAAGCCTGGTTCAACGACGCGATCGCTGCAAAGCTCCCACTGCCTGAAGCGATGACTCTCGCGACCGCGACGCCCGACGGCAAGCCATCGGCGCGCATGGTGTTACTCAAGCAGGTGGACGAGGATGGTTTCGTTTTCTTCACAAACTATCACAGCGCCAAGGCAGCCCAACTCGACGCGAATCCTTTTGCTGCGCTCGTCTTTTACTGGTCAAAACTCGATCGCCAGGTGCGCGTTGAAGGCAGTGTCACAAAGACCTCGCCGGAAGAGTCGCGTGATTATTTCCGCACGCGGCCACGTGAGTCTCAGATTGGCGCGTGGGCATCGGAGCAAAGCGAAACGATCGCGGGTCGTGAGGTTCTGGTACGACGCGCGCTCGAATTAGAAACACAGTACGGCGATCGTGAGATCGACTGCCCCGAACACTGGGGTGGCTATCGTGTAAAGCCCGAGCGGATCGAATTCTGGAAAAGTCGCATCGGCCGGCTACACGATCGCATTCTCTACCAACGAACCGCCGGCGGCTGGTCCATCAGCCGCCTCGCCCCGTAATGATCAGCCGCAAAAAGGCACATAAAGCGCAAAAAGTTTATTTTGACCCGTTCACAGCGAAAATCATTTTGTGCTTTTTGTGCCTTTTTGCGGCTGCGCAAGGATGAATGTAATGGCTAACATCAGACGGGACGAAGCGCGCTCTTTACCAGTTTCTTCTTCAAATCGACGTAACCCTGCTCGCCGGCGACGAGATTACCCAACACTCGCTTCACGCCTCGATGCCCGCGTGCAAACTCGATCATGCGTTCCGTAAATGGCGCGCCCCAGAAGTTGCCATAAAAACGGCGACGCATCTGTGCTGCCCGTCGCAGCTCCGCGCCGAAGTCTTTGCGCCAGCGTTTCTCGTACGACGGCGGCACTCCGCTCAGATAGCTCTCGGCAAACAACTCTGCTGAACGTAACGCGTAATAGATCCCTTCGCCGGTAACCGGATCGGCAAATCCGGCAGCGTCGCCGAGCAAAGCCCAATCGTCACCGCAGGTCTTTCTGCTGTCCCATGTTTTCGCGGCCAGGCCGGGGATGCGCGCGGCGTAGCGCTCAGCGGTCGCGCGCAGGTGCTCGTGAATTCGTGCTCGGTCGGGCGTTGTGGTTTCGATCTCCCAGAATTTTACTTTTTCACCTTCGCACTGCTGGTAATAACCGATCATGAATTGCCAGAGCAGATCGTCGAGCGGCTCGTGTTTAAAGGCGTCCTGCGTTGTGGCGATGCCAAACGAAATGTGATCCGGACGAGGAAAGGCCCACGCGTAACCAACCCAACCTGGCAGGAACGCTACCACAGTCGGAGCGACATTATTCACCGGGAGCGGCGCGCGATAACCAAATGCGACTTCCATGTCTGACGGCGGCAACGGGCCTGCGAGCATCTTTGCGATGCCGCTATTTGCTCCTTCAGCTCCGATCAAAAAAGCGCCGGCCCACTCTGCTCCGGCGTCGTTTCTCAGGCGCCAACCCGAGTCTGTTTTCTTTGCTTTTCGCGCCGAGATTTTTTCCGGGATGATGTACGCGCCGGCGTCTCGGGCGCGGTCGCGCAAGTAACAATCGAACGCGATGCGCGAATAGATTGCGAAGGGCTCATCGAGCGCAAGGTGGAGTCGTTTACTTGAAGGTGAGTAGAGATCGAGCTCGCTGATGGTCCGGCCGACCGCGTTCAGCAACTGCGGCCACGCTTTCAACGCCTTCGCGGTTACACCACCACCGCAGGCCTTCGGCTCACCCTCGGGCCGCCCGTCAAACAGCGCTACCTTGGCTCCGCTTTTTGCGAGTAATTCCGCTGCAAAAGATCCGGCTGGCCCAGCGCCCACAATAAGCAAATCAAAATCCGTATTTATCCGTGTCATCTGTGGCTAAACGATTCTTTCGGCGCTAGAATACCAGCCGTTCCCTCAAAACCACGAAAGACGCACGATGGCCACCCAGAGCAGCCTAGTGTTTTCCGCCATTGCACCGCATCCGCCGATCATGGTGCCTGAGGTCGGACGCGAGTCAATCGGCCGCGTAGAAGACTCGATCGAAGCCATGGCGGAGCTGACCCAACGCCTGATCGACTCCGGCGCGGAGACTGTGATCGTGATCTCACCGCATGCACCGCTCGAAGCCGATTCGTTTGTCGCTTACCAGGGTCCCGAAGTCTACGGCGATTTCACAAACTTTAATGCGCCCGACACCTATTTTGATGCCGGTGTCGACGAAGAATTATTGGATGCGATCAAAGAAGCCGCGGCAGATGAACGCTACGAAGTATTGACTCTGCCCAGCCACGATCTCGATCACGGCACCGCCGTTCCACTCTATTTCCTGTTTCGAAATGGATGGAAAGGTAAAGTCGTCACGCTCGGCTACAGCTTTCTCTCAAACGAAGATCACTTGCGGTTTGGTTCGTGTATTAGACGGGCGATCGATCGTATTGGGCGTCGTGTTGCTTTCATTGCCAGTGGCGACTTGAGTCACCGGCTCAAACCGCAGTCGCCGGCTGGTTACAATCCTGACGCGCACGTCTTTGATGAACAAGTCGTCGACGCGCTCCGGTCGAATGCGCCGCAAAAGATTACTGAGATCGATTACAACTTGCGCCGGCTCGCAGGTGAGTGTGGCTATCGTTCGATGCTGGTCGCGATCGGCGCGAGCTCGGATTTGCCGTTGTCGTGCGAGGTGCTGAGCTACGAAGCGCCTTTTGGTGTCGGTTATTTAGTGGCCCAGCTGACTAATCAGCAGCTCGCGACTGACTACCTGGATCCACCTGCGTTAGCGCGACAGGCTGTCGAAAGTTTCATTCGCGACGGCGACGTTTTGAATCCGCGACGATTCACACGAGGACTTCTGGGAGCGCAAGCTCCGTGCTTTGTTTCGCTAAAAACGCTCGATGGGGAATTGCGTGGGTGCATCGGAACGATCGAGCCATCGAGAGATACACTCGCCCAGGAAATAGTTGCTAATGCGATCAGCGCCGCCACCAACGATCCCCGCTTTGATCCGGTAAGAACCGAAGAACTATCAAATCTGCGTTATTCAGTTGACGTCCTGTTTCCGGCGGAGGAGACGGTGCTGGAGGATCTGGATCCGGCTGTCTATGGTGTCATCGTTGAAGACGAGAGTGGCGCCCATCGAGGATTGCTGCTTCCGGACATTCCGGGCATCAGTGATGCGAGACACCAGGTCGAGATCGCCGCCCGAAAGGGAGGCATCGAGCCGGGCAAACCAATCAAGCTATGGCGCTTCCGAGTTGAGAGATTTCGTGAAAAAATTTAGCCACAGATGAACGCGGAATACGCAGATCTGCGTCGTTTGCGTTCATCTGCGGCCAAAATTATACGTCGAGATTTCTAACGTCGAGGGCGTTGTCTTCGATGAACTTCCGCCGTGGCTCGACGGCGTCGCCCATCAGGACGGTGAAGATCTCGTCTGTTTCGACGGCATCATCGATCCTGACTTCGAGCAGCGTACGTTTGTCGGGATTCATCGTCGTTTCCCACAGCTGCTCAGGATTCATCTCACCCAAACCCTTATAGCGTTGAATCGTCAGGTCTTTCTTGGCTGCGGTCAGCACTTTCTCGAGCAACGCCTCGCGGGTCGGAACCTCTTCGCTGGTGCCGTTCTCACCCGAGATAAACGGAGCCGCCAGATCGTCTTCGAGCGTCTTGAAAAGCTCTACTGCTTTCTGAAACTCTACGTAGCTGGCGAAGTTCCAGTCAATGTTCAGGTTCGTGCCCGACGCCGCGACAGTCTCAATCTCCCACAGCCCGTGCTCTTCATCTGAAGTCAGCTCGGTCTTGTAGCCGGCCTTGTGCAAAGCTCCTTCGATCTTTGCCATCAGATCGGCATCCTGGAAGACTTTGCGGAGTGTCAACCCTTCTTTCCGCAGCACTCCTTTACGCCCGCTCAGCGATTCGAGGAGGATATTCAGCAGCTGCGGGTCTCCACCAAGCCTTCGCGTCGCCCGCTCGCAGTAACGTTTAAAATCAACCATCTGTTCGAGCGATGTTGCCAGTTGACGCCCCTCGATCGCCTCGCCCGCGCCTGCCGGTATCACCGTCATATCGCTCGTAGCCTGCCGCATCAGATACCGGATCATCGTACTTTCGTCTTTGATGTACTCTTCCTTCTTGCCCCGCTTTACTTTGAACAACGGGGGTTGGGCAATGAAGACGTGTCCGCCTTCAACCAATGCCGGCATCTGGCGGTAGAAAAAGGTCAGGAGCAAGGTGCGAATGTGTGATCCGTCGACGTCGGCGTCCGTCATCAGGATGATCTTGTGATAACGCAGCTTGCTGAGATCGAAGTCGTCTTTGCCGATGCCGGTGCCGAGAGCTGTTATCAGCGACTTAATCTCGCTGTGGCCAAGCATCTTGTCGAAACGAGCCTTCTCCACGTTCAGGATCTTGCCTTTGAGCGGTAGGATGGCCTGGTTCCTCCGGTCGCGGCCCTGTTTGGCTGAGCCTCCGGCCGAATCGCCCTCGACGATATAGATTTCGGACAATGACGGATCGCGCTCCTGGCAATCAGCAAGTTTGCCCGGCAGCATCGTCGACCCAAGCGCGCCCTTACGCACGATTTCCCGTGCCTTGCGAGCCGCTTCGCGCGCGCGTGCGGCGTCGAGCGCCTTACCGACAATCTTTCTCGCAACAGGCGGATTCTGCTCGAAGAACTCCGTCAGCCGATCGTTCAGAAACGATTCGACCGCGCCCTTCACGTCGGAATTGAGCTTACCCTTGGTCTGACCTTCAAACTGCGGCTGCGGCAGCTTAACGGAAATCACCGCCACCAAACCTTCGCGCACGTCGTCGCCCGTGAGCGAGCCTTTGAAGTTCTTTGCCAGGCCGGACGATTGCGCGTAGGCGTTGATCGTTCGCGTAAACGCCGAGCGGAAGCCCGAGAGGTGCGTGCCTCCGTCCACCGTGTTGATGTTGTTGGCAAACGAATAGACCTTCTCGTCGTAGCCGTCGTTGTACTGGATGGCCACCTCAATCGAGAGATTGTCACCTTCCCTTTCGAAGTAGATCGGTTTGTCGTGCAACGTCGACTTGTTCTTGTTCAGGTGCTTGACGAACTCAGCGATGCCGCCCTTGTAGTAGAACTCGTGCGAACGCTCCGGCTCCTCGCGCTCGTCTTTGATCGTGATCCGGATACCCTTGTTGAGAAACGCTTTCTCGCGCAACCGCTCGGAAAGCTTGTCAAAGCTGAATGCGGTTTCGGTAAAGATCTGTCCGTCGGGCTTGAAAGTGACTTTTGTGCCGCGCCTGCGGGTCTTGCCGGTCTGCTTCAAAGGCGCCACCGGAATGCCACGCGCATACTCCTGTTCGTAAGTCTTCCCTTCGCGCCAGATCTCGAGGTGCAGCTTCTCGGAAAGGAAGTTGACACACGACACGCCGACGCCGTGCAGACCACCGGAAACCTTGTAAGCGTTTGAATCAAACTTGCCGCCGGCGTGAAGCTTGGTCATCACCACTTCGGCAGCGGATCTCTTTTCCTTCTTGATTTCGTCGACGGGGATGCCACGCCCGTTATCGATCACGGTGATTGAATTGTCGAGATGGATCGTTACTTCAACTGTATCGCAGTAGCCTGCCAGCGCTTCATCGATCGAGTTGTCGACCACTTCGTACACAATATGGTGCAGACCGATTTCTCCAGTCGATCCGATATACATGGCCGGACGCTTTCGGACCGCGTCGCGTCCCTCCAAAATTGTGATCGATGATGAATCGTAGGCCATACTCTTTTTCTGCGTTACATTAGTTTCTGCTATTGCCAATATCTTCTCCTATCAGATGCCACGCTTGTCCCGTGGGGCTTCACGTCGCCGCTACTTTCGACTGCCGAGCGCGAGTGAAGATTCGACGTTTCTGCTGCGCACTTCACCGTCCTCGATCTCGAACACACTGGCCCGAGAAAAGAACTCTTCGACATGACTCCGCTTTGAGGTTGTGATGAAGGTTTGTGTGCGATTTTCAAGGTATCCAAGAAGGTGTCTTATCCTTCCTTCATCCAGTTCGGCGTCGACGTCATCTATGATAAAAACCGGATGGTTATTCGACGCTAAATTATACAACGAAATCGCTGCTAAGTCTAATAATAACAATGCACTACGTTGCTGTCCGGAACTGCCATAAATGCGAATTTCGCGGCCGTCCAGATGAATCTCCAAATCATCGCGGTGCGGGCCGATAAGCGCATGGCCGGCATTAACTTCAGCAGCCATCCGAAGCGCGATTCTCGAGCGCAAAAGAGACTCGTAGTCAGACAGGTCGCCCTTGTTTTCGAGAGCGGAGAGGTAGCGCGTGGTTATATCTCTTCGTTCGAACAATTGCCGCTCGAGCGCAGCGTTCAATCCGTCCACATATTCTGTGCGCGCCTGGTGGATCAAGAGGCCAAGGCGCACCAGTTGTTCGTTCCACGGCGCGAGTAGATCTTCAACTTTTTCCGGACCAAGCGCGTTCTCATTTGCGAGCTGCAGCACCCGGTTTTTTTGCTTGATGACTTTGTTGTAGTCGGCGAGCGTTTTTAGATATGCCGGTTTGAGTGATGAGATGCCGCGGTCCAGAAAGCGACGGCGTGCTTCCGGCATGCCACGCACGACGTCGAGATCAGCAGCGGTGAACGAGAACACCTGGAGCTGCGTGAGATACCTCGCGAGCGTTTCGCGTTTCGCGTTAACGAAGATTGTTTTTGAGTTGTCGTGAAGACTGACTTGCAGATCTCTTTGCAGATCTTGTCCGGTGGTGACTATTCCTCTGATGACCGCCAGCTCTTCTCCAAACCTGATCGCTTCCTGCAGTCGTTGCGTGCGAAACGATTTGGTCCGGGCCAAG
>DATENQ010000339.1:0-9274 GCA_035275005.1 Pyrinomonadaceae bacterium
GGCGCTGATCGCAACTGGGCTGACGCCTCCGGAATTCGACACGTTGGTCATCATCCCCTGCGTGCGTTCACCCAGCAGCAGGCTGCTCATCGTCAACTTCTTCTTCGCGAGATCCGGTATTTCGATCCACGCGTGCGCGCTTCCGATCTTGCCGCTCTTATCGTCACGCGCCGCGATTCGCACCTGGTAAAGTCCCGGCGGCAACTTCGTCGGATAGGTAAACGTGATGTCGCCGCGATTATCTTTCGTCGCTTCGAGATTCGGCGCGGTAGTCACGATTCGTTCAATGAAACTAGTTTTGACGACGCCTTTGTCGTCAAGAAAGATGCCGCTCAAATCGATGATCGCCTGGATTTTTCCGTCCGGCTGTTCGCCAAACACCAAAAACTCACCGGGCATCTGGATGGAGGTAGAGAGCACTGGTCCTTTGTCGGCGACGTCGTAGTAGTCGGCACTCAACAACACCGGCAGCGATCGCTCTGGATACGGCGCGGTGAGCGATTCACGCAGCTTCGCTGGCGCGCTTTGCGGCGTGGGCGGTTGCGCTGTTGTTTTCGCGACGGTCGTTGCCGGCTGCGGATCCAGGTCGTAATAACCTTTGCGAACTCTGACAGTGAGCTCCGGACGCCCTATCACCTTCACCTCAACATTTCTGAATCGACTTTGCTTCTGCGCTTCAGCATCAGGCTTCCACGCGATCAGGTAATACGTCGAGGTTTCCTTGAGAGCGGGCGCCAGTCCACGCCGCAGATCGTTGGTGTTGAAGATGGCTTTGCCGCCGGTGTCGGCTGCCAGCGCGTTCATGCCATCCTGCGTGGCTGAGAGCTCGCCATGCGACGCTCTTTCAAGTCGACCGGATGGATCAAACATTCCTTCCGAGCTGATATCACTCAGCGAAGCGACGAGTCCGCGAGTATCCATCGAATAAATAACGACACCGCTTTTAGCGGCGGCATTGGTGATGTCGCGCATTTTCCCCATGAGGTCGCCGCGCCGGTTCTGGATCAGAAATCCTCCGGAAAGCAGGAAGACGACTTTGCGACCCGGCAGGTTTTTGGCTGTCTTGATCAGACTCTCGAGAGTTACCAGCGAGTTCTGACTCACGTGGGCGCCGTAGGTCTGTATTTGTGATGCGCGTGAAGTTACGATTGCTTCGGCTGAATCACGAGTAATTCCCGGGTTGAGCCGCATTGTTTCGCTGACAAAGATTTCGAGAACCTCGCGATCGTAGCGCTCGATCAGCTCCGCTTCATACTCGCTCATGGGAGGACGTTGACCATCGCGAGCGTTATAAGGTTTTACGCGGAGGCGATCCAACGCAAGATGCAGCACCATGCGATCGCTTGTCAGTTGCTGCAGAAATCCGATCTGTCCGCTGGCGGACGCGATCGCGGCCTGATCGTTCTGGCTCATCTCTTTGTCGATGAACGATGTGATAACTTTCTTCGCCGCGTGGATGCCGGCCAGGTCCATGTGCAGATCGTCGATGAAGAAGAAGACGATGCGACCGCGATCCAACGGCGCCGGGCGGCTAAGATTGACCGTGTTGGCGCCACGTGCGGCTGCTAACTGGCTTTCTTCATTACTGCCGGCCGTGATCTGTTCGAAGCTCTGAATAGGTCGCGGCTTGCCGTCGATACGCAATTCAAAATTGTCGGCGGTGAGGCCGTTAACAAATTTGCCCTGCTTGTCGAAAACCATCACGTCGGTTTGGACGAGCTCGGTGTAAACACGAACGACGTCGTCCTGCTTTTGCTGAGGAGACGGCGTGGTTTGAGCCAGTGTTGACGACCAGAGGGTCAACACAAACAACAACGCCAGGTATCTGGAAGAATTGCGATGAACCGACATAAATGCGTTCGAATAACCGAAATGCAAGGGGGTGACGTGCTTTAAATATGTATCAGATGTGCTGCTGGTGGCAATGGAAAACCGTCATCTGTTAGGCTTCGCAGGATGATTTCTCACGCACAGGCGCAAATACGCAAAAAGGAAACCCGATGGCTGCGAGCGAGATAACCGTAAAACTCGATCGGGTGACGAAGCGTTTTGGCGAGTTCACCGCGGTGAAAGAGCTGAGTCTCGACGTGCGCGCCGGGCGAGTGTTCGGGCTGCTGGGGCCGAATGGCGCCGGCAAGACCACGACGATCCGGATGATCGTCAACATCACCGCACCCGATTCGGGAAGCATTCTTTTGTTTGGCCAAAAGCTTGACCGACATGTACAGGATCGCATCGGCTACCTCCCGGAAGAACGCGGGCTCTACCGGCGCATGCGCATCTCGGACCAGTTGCGGTTCTTCGCGGAATTGAGAAACTTTCGCGGCAAGGCAGTTGAAGCGAAGGTCGACGAGTGGCTGGCGCGCGTCAAACTCTCCGAGTGGAAAAACAAACGATCGATGGAGCTCTCGAAAGGAATGCAGCAGAAGATCCAGTTCATCACGTCTGTTATTCACGATCCCGATCTGCTAATTCTTGACGAACCGTTTTCCGGTCTCGATCCGATCAACGTCGAGTTGCTGAAAGAGATCGTGCTGGATCTCAAACGTGCGGGAAAGACAATCATCTTTTCCACGCACCAGATGGAAGTAGCGGAGAAGATCTGCGACGACATCTGTCTGCTCAACCGATCGCAGAAAGTGTTTGAAGGAAGTTTGCGTGAGATCAAGCGCAGCTTCGGACGCAATTCAGTCGCAGTGCGTTGCGAGGGTGGCGACGGGGTCCTTGACGACCCGACGCTCGTGAGCAAGGTTGTGCGACACGCTGATGAAGCGCAGGCACTGCTCGCCGCGGGAGCCGACGCGCAAGTACTGCTGAAACGATTGATCGACTCCGGCGCGGTCATCGGAAAGTTTGAGATGGTCGAACCGAGTCTGAACGATATCTTCATCACGAAAGTGACTGAACCGGCATGAAGAAGTTTTTGACAGTCGTCAAACGCGAATACATTCAGCGTGTGCGCGCGAAGATGTTCATCGTCTCAACCATTCTGCTGCCCCTCGTCATGTCGTTGTTCGGCATCGTGCCGGCAATCATTCTGAGCATCAAGACGCCTCCCCTGCACGTAGCCGTGGTTGATAGAACAGGCAAGATGTTTGTACAACTGCGACAATCTTTTTCCAACGAGCAAGCGGAGGATGCAACAAGCGGTAACACAAATGATCGTCGCGACATCAGCCGTCTGGCCGCTGGAGACTTCAGGTTCGAAGAGGTAAATGCCGCGGATCGATCGGACGAGCAGATACGGGCCGATCTGGACCAGCGCATACGCAATAAGGAAATCGATGGATATATAATCCTGGCGCCGGACTTCCTCAGCACCGGAAAAACCGAGTTCTTTAATCGCAATCCGGGTGATGTTTTTTCGCGGGGCAGGCTTGTATCAGCTTTGAACCGCGCATTGCGGCAACAACGACTGATCGAAGCGAACGTTGATTCCACGACCCGAGAGGAGCTCTTTCAGCCGGTGAATGTGCAGGCAGTGAAGATCGGAGCGGGCGGACCGGAACGCGATTCGGGTGAAAGTTTCGCGCTTGTGTTTGGCGTCGGATTCGTAATGTATATCGCGATCCTGATGTATGGCCAGATAGTCCTCGGCGCGGTGATTGAAGAGAAGGAAACGCGTATCGCTGAGATTCTGTTCTCGTCAGTGAAACCGTTCACCCTGATGATGGGCAAGTTAGTCGGCGTGTCGCTGGTGGCGTTGACGCAACTTACAATTTGGGGACTGGCGTTCAGCGCTTTTGCGTTGTACGGCGCCGGCGTACTCGCGTCGAGCGGAGTTAATGCGAACATTCCCAGCATTCCGCTTTCACAGTACATCTATTTCGGTCTATTTTTTCTGCTCGGTTACTTTGTTTACGCAACGATTTACGCGCTCGTCGGATCGATGGTGACGACCGCACAGGAAGGCGGGCAGCTGGCAGTGCCGATTGTTCTGATCCTCGTTGTCAGCTTCTATGTGTTCTTCCCGGTGAGCCGCGCTCCTGACTCGAGCTTCTCGTTTTGGGCTTCGATGATTCCGTTGTCCGCGCCGGTGGCGATGCTGGTCCGTATCGTGACGCAGACACCACCGTTCTGGCAGATCGCGCTGTCGTTGCTGATCGGGTTTAGCACGGTGCTGGCAATAATGTGGGTGGCGGCGCGCGTATATCGTGTCGGGATGTTGATGTATGGCAAGCGCGCGTCTATCACCGAAGCGCTACGCTGGGTCAGGCAAACATAATCGGAACCATGATCGAAGTCGAGAAAAAATTTCGTTTGACGAAGCGACAGCGTGATGCGGTGTTGAAGCGTCTGCCGGAGATTGGTGCGAGTTTGGACCACGAGGACTTCGAGGAGAACACTCTTTATCGAGGTCAGGCGTTGGAAACCGGTTCTTGTGTGTTGCGGTTGAGGCGCGTCGGAAAGAATGCGACTCTCACGTTCAAGCGACGTCTTCCCGGCACGTCCGCGATCAAACAGCAAAGGGAAGAGGAGACTGATGTTGCGGATCCGGAGGCGATGGAAGCGATTCTCGAAGCGCTCGGATTTACGGCGGCGCTTGTTTATGAGAAGCGGCGTCAGACGTGGCGGTTAGGCAAGACCGAAATCGTGATTGACGTGTTGCCCTTCGGATTGTTCATGGAGATTGAGGGAAGAGTGAACGAGATTAAGTCCGTTGAGCGTAGGCTTGGATTGAAAGGCCTGAGGGCCGAGCATGCTACTTATCCACAGCTTACGGAGAAGCATGGGAAGCTCTACGATGGTCTAATCGAGGCACGTTTTTAGCCGCGGATTACACGGATTTCATACACTGATTGAACAAATTATCTGCTGGATCCGTGTATGAAATCCGTGTAATCCGTGGCTAGATCAATAGCCCAGCGATCAATTCTTTTAGCCAATTTACGTCGATTGGTTTCGTGACGTACGCGTCGAAGCCGGAGGCTTTTGCGTCGGAGCGGAAGTCGTCTTCCTGGTGCGCGGTCACGGCTATGATGGGGACGGTTTTGAGGTTCTCGTTTTGACGAATCAACTTCGTCGCGGCGAATCCATCCATTAGCGGAAGCGTGAGGTCCATCAGGATTACATCGGGCGTCTCGCGAATCGCAGTCTCGACTGCTACCTTCCCGTTTTCAGCTTCAAACACGATGAAGCCCAGGTCTTCGAGTTCGAGGCGCATGAAAAGGCGCGTGTCCTCGAAATCCTCAACCAGCAATAATTTCAAATCCCTGGAATCCCTTGGCATGGTTCGCGAAACTCTATGCTTCGGCGAAACACCGTGTCAAGGCACGATTCAGCGAAACCTAAAACTTTAGCCGCAGATAACGCAAATGACGCAGATCAGAATTTCTGATCTGCGTCATCCGCGTTTATCTGCGGCTAATACTTAAAACGGCTTGCGCGTGGTCAATGTCGGTGCATTCCACGCGCGAAGCTTGTCGTTCCACTGCGGCAACGTCTCACGCAGAAACTTGTTCACCTCTTCAACTCGCGCGCGATAGACCGGCTCGATTTCCGCGAAGTACTGTTTTTGTCCCAGTGTCGGTCCGAAATTCGAATCGAGGTTAAAGAACAAACCTCCGATATTATCCGCCACCTGCGATCGACCACCCAGACCCAGTCCTTCATTCCGTGACGACAGTTGATCCTGTAGTTTGTCGACTTCCTTGATGTAGTCTTCCAGCGACTTCATCATGTCCTTGTCGGGTTCTTTGTTCAAAGTCTTCATCGTGGTCTGCGTCTGCTTCAATTGGTCTTTCAAACTGTCGAGGAATCGCAGTGACGTGTTGAGTGTCGATTGCATGTCGCGCAGCTTGACCATCATGTCGAGCGTCTCCTGAAGCTCGGCAATCGATGTCTTGATATTCGGATCGAGTTTCACTTCAACTTTTTCTTCAAAGACCTTGTCGTTCACCGTGAGCTTCACCGTGTAGATGCCGGGCAGCACTTGTGGGCCACGCGGCGCGCCGCCAAACGCGATCTGCTCTTCGGTGGGCGGGCGCCGGACTTCAGGACCACCGAGCCGCAGGTTCCAGGAAATTCGATTCAATCCCTTCTCGCGTGACGGGCGTTCGATGTCCTGCACCAGCTTCCCGTCGCGATCGAAGATCTGAACCTTGAGCGTGGCTTTGTCGTCGAGTTTTTCTTTCAGGTAGTAGGTTATCAACGCTCCCGCCGGCGGATTGGGTCCGGCGAACTGTTTGTCGCCGACACCGTAACGTGTAAAGCGAGCCGTATATCGCAGCGCCGGTCGTATTGAAAACAAGTGCGCGTTGCTGTTCAGGATCTGCTCAGACATCTGTTGAAGCACAGTCGCGTCGTCGAAGATCCAGATGCTGCGGCCGTGTGTCGCGAGAATGAGATCGTTCTCACGCGGGTGCACCAGAATGTCATGGACCGCGACGTTCGGCAGGTTCTTCAAGTTCAGCGCGAGCCAGTCTTTGCCGCCGTTGTACGAAGCAAACAAGCCGAGCTCCGTGCCTGCGTAAAGCAGATTCGTGTTCTTTGGATCCTCGCGAACGACCTGGACGTACGCTTTCGCCGGCAGATTGCCCGAGAGGCTCGTCCAGTTCTTTCCGGCGTCGGTGGTTTTGAAGATGTACGGCCGGAAGTCGTCAAACATGTGACGATCGAACGATACGAACGCGGTGCGCGCGTTTGTGCGCGATGGTTCGACGTGTGAAACCGGAGAGTTTGCGGCAATACCCGGCACGTTTTTAATTAAGTTGGCCCAGTTCTTGCCGCCGTCGGTCGTGAGTTGCAGATTGCCGTCGTCAGTGCCCACCCAGATCTGATCTTTCTGCACCGGCGACTCGGCGATGCTGATGATTGTCGAGTGATACTCCGCAGTCGAATTCTCAAATGCAACCGGACCGCCGGCGTCCTTCAGCTTCGCCGGATCATTGGTGGTCAGATCAGGACTGATCTGTTGCCACGTTTTGCCGAAGTCGGGCGTCTTGAAGACGACGTTGCCGGCAAGATAGACCGTTGTTTTATCGTGTGGTGAAAACACGATCGGCGCGTTCCAGTTAAAACGATACTTCTGACCTTCCGCTGGGCCACCGCCACTGCCGCGACCCCACGGATTGATCGCTTGCTGCTCGCGACTGGAAAGGTCGGTCCAAACAATGTCTCCACCCTGCGACTCGGACAGATACTGATCGGGATTGTCCGGATTATTGATCATGTAAAAGCCGTCGCCGAAGCTGACCATGCGCCAGTCGTCGTTCATGATGCCGGCCGGCTCGCGCGTGCGGCTGGGCCCGGCCCACGAACCGTTGTCCTGTAGCCCGCCCATCACGTAATAGAAGGGCTGCCGGTTGTCCGCATGAATCTGGTAGAACTGGCCCAGTGGAATGTTGTAGACCGCTTCCCACGTTTCGCCACTGTCGTACGTAACTGCAATGCCGCCATCCTGCCCGTGCCACATGCGCTTCGGGTTCTTTGGATCGATCCAGAGCGCGTGGAAGTCGACGTGTGTGCGGCCGGTGATCGAGCGAAAAGTTTTCCCGCCGTCGACGGAAGTGAACAACGTCGAGGCGACCGCAAAGATGTGGTTCTCGTTTGTGGGATCGACGCGGATGCGCGTGTAATAGAAACCGCGCGAAACGATGTCAGTGTTCTTCGAGACCAATTTGAATGTTTCACCGCGATCGTCTGAGCGATAAAGCGTTCCGTCCTTTGCCTCGACGAGTGCATAGACGACGTTGGGATTGCTCGGCGCGACGCGAACACCGATACGGCCCATGAGCTTTGGCAAACCGTTCGTCAGTTTGTTCCAGGTGCGACCGCCGTCGATCGATTTGTAAACTCCGCCTTTCTCGCTGCCGCTGCGGTGTGTCCACGGTTTGCGCTCAAAGCTCCACATGCCGGCGTAGAGAATGTTTGGATTGGTCGGATCGATCTCGAGATCCGCGACGCCGTGTTGATTGTCGATGTAGAGCGTCTTGGTCCAGGTTTTACCGCCGTCCGTAGTCATAAACACGCCGCGTTCTTCGTTTGGACCAAAGGCATGACCAAGCGCGCCGATGTAGACGATGTCAGGGTTTTGCGGATTGATTGCGATGGCAGAGACTCGCTCGGTGTCTTTGAGACCCATGTGCTGCCAGGTCTTGCCGCCGTCAGTCGACTTGTATACGCCGTCGCCGAAGGAAACGCTGTTGCGAACGTTTGACTCGCCGGTGCCAACCCAAACGACTTCTGGATTACTCGGCGCGAGTGCGATGTCGCCGATCGAGAGTGTGCCTTGTCGCTCGAAGATCGGTTTCCAGGTGACGCCGCCGTTGGTAGTTTTCCAGAGACCTCCGGATGCGCTGGCGACGTAAACCACGTTCGCATCGCCCGGCACGCCTTCGACGTCGGCGATGCGTCCGCCCATGATCGCTGGACCAATACTGCGGTATTCCAGTCGCGAGAACGCTTCTTCTAAGGGAGACTTTACGGTGCCGCCGTTCTGTGCAGCGGTGGTTGAAGCGAGCAGACAGATAACGATCAGGGAAAGTCGAAGGCGCATGTTTTTCTCCTTGGCGGTTAACGCGGATGATACTGATCTGTGGCATATTTATAACATGACATTCACCCAAACCGAGCGCACGAAGCTCAAGCGGCTCCCCAAGCGCGGTCATTTCGATCGCGAGACTGTCTACGGAATTTTGGACGAAGGGTTTATTTGCCATGTTGGGTTTGCGCCTGAAGGGCAGCCGGTCGTGATTCCGACTGGATACGCGCGAGAAGGCGACAAGCTTTACATTCATGGCTCGCAGGCGAGCCGCATGTTGCGGACGCTGTCGGGCGGTGTTAATGCGTGCGTGACGGTGACGATTATTGATGGGCTGGTGTTGGCGCGGTCTGCGTTTCATCATTCGATGAATTATCGATCGGTGGTTATTTTTGGGCGTGCGACGTTGATCGAGGATCGGGAGGAGAAGATGGCAGCGCTGCTGGCGCTTTCGGAACATATTGTGCGCGGGCGTTGGGCGGACGTGCGCGAGCCGACTGAGCAGGAGATGAAGGCGACGACGGTGTTGTCACTGCCGCTGGAGGAGGCGTCGGCAAAGATTCGCACCGGCCCACCGCTTGATGATGAAGAGGATTATGCGTTGCCGGTTTGGGCGGGCGTCGTGCCGCTGAAACTCGAGGCTGAGGAGCCAATCAAAGATCCGCGTTTACCGGATGGCATCGAAGCGCCCGAATACGCGCGGAACTACAGGCGCTAGAACATTAGCCGCAGATTCACGCAGATAAACGCAGATCAGAAACTTATCTGCGTTTATCTGCGTGAATCTGCGGC
>DATENQ010000340.1:0-3499 GCA_035275005.1 Pyrinomonadaceae bacterium
AGAAAGTAGTTTTCATCCGTGCCCTGGAACAGCAGCAGGCCTGAAGCGATCTGATCGCCGGCCAGACGATAACGAACTACGAAATCGCGATTGCCCTGAAACGGATTCGAATCGTCGAGCGTGAATCGCGCGATGCCCTGACTCTGCCACTGCGGCATGATTTGATGTGATGGGCACGCCAGATCGTAAATCGGCACACCGGCAGCGATCCGCGTCGAGATGTGCAGAGTACTGGCCGGCTGTTGACCCTGATGCAAATAAGGTGTCGCGACAAACTTGTCGTCTCTCTTCTTTTTGTCATCTTGTGGTGATGGATAACGTGGTCCAACGACAGTTGGAAACACGAGTTCGTAAACGTTATCGGTTGGGATCAGGAGTTCGGTATAGTTGAGTGTGATCTCAACCTGTTCCTGCGGCATGATGTTGGCCAGGCTCATCGAGAAGACATTCGGCCGCTCCTGTTCGAGCAGTGACGCGCTCTTCCCTTCTTCTTTGGCTTTGTCGAAGTCTTGCTTGGCCTGCTCGCGTTCCTTGATCTTCGCGACGATGATCTCGTTACCGATCTGCATGCGCATCGCGTAAACAGCAGCGCGCGTCGATGCCGGAAACACGTACGAAGCATTGATCGGACGTGAACCTTCGTTGCGATAGATCTGCCGGACTTTTACGTCGGCAATAACACCTGAAACTGAAATGTCGACCTGCGTGTCTTTGAGCGGCAGTTGATCGACGCTGGGGTCTCCCTTGACTACGAAATATGGCGCCAGCGTTTTGTCGTCCTCCTGGTGCTGGGCAAACCCGGACTTGAAAACGATCGCGACTGCGATCAAAGCAAAACACAGATTGCGCAAATTGAATTGCATACGGTCCTCTCCGCCTTATGGCGACTGCAAAATCGGGCTCCGATTGCCCCTACTTAAAACGCGAAGATCGTATGGAAGGAAGGCTTTGAAACTAACGCTACGGACCACAGGACGGCACCGTACCGGCCACAGTCGCATAGTGGGGATGGCCGGAATTTACGGGTATTTTTTGTAGGGGCGGCACTCCGTGGCCGCCCCAACGTTTGGAAATCGAGAGCATTGGGGCGGCACGGAGTGCCGCCCCTACAATTGCTGCTAAAATCTCGCCCCAATGAAAGAGTCGCCGGTCAAGATTGATGTTCTCCTCGAGCCTTTGTTGGCCGAAGTCAGCCCCGAGCAGGCCGACGAACTCCTTTCGCAACTGATCACGGTCCATGCCGAGCCGGTGATCAAAACCGTCATTCGCTACAAACTGCGCTTCAGCACCAATCGCGACACGCAACGCGCGGAAGCCGACGACATTCAACAGGAAGTCGTGCTGCAACTGTTGGCCCAGTTGCAACGCTTTCGCAAACTGCCGGAGAGCCATCCGATTACTGATCTACGTGGCATGGCCGCGGTTATCGCACACCGCACCTGCGCTCGCTGGCTGCGACGCCAGTTTCCCGAACGACACGCGCTCAAGAATCGTCTTCATTATTTACTGACACGCCAGCGTAGCTTTGCGCTCTGGCAGGATGAGGATGGAAAACTCGTCGCTGGTTTTGCCGTCTGGGGGAAAAAACCGCCAACGCGTAACGTTGCGGGTATCGAGAAGTTGCCGAAACGCGAGAGCCTCGCCGAAACAGTCGCAACGATCTTCAACCATCTGAACGCGCCTGTTGAATTCGACGAACTCGTCAGCGGCGTTGCGGCAATCGAGGGAATCAGCGATCAGCCGGTCGAGTCGCTCACGGATGACGAAGACGCAGTGCACGAGCCGCCGGCGCCGGAACCGGATCAGGCGTGGCGCACCGAGAAGCGCATGTTTCTCCAGCGACTGTGGGAGGAGTTGCAACAACTGCCGCGAAATCAGCGCGCCGCGTTGTTGCTCAATCTGAAAGACGCGAGCGGGTTTAGTAGCATCACACTCTTCCCCGCGACCGGCATTGCCACGATTCGACAGCTTGCCGGGGCTTTGGAAATCGCCGCCGAAGACTTCGCGGTGGTATGGAACGAGTTGCCGATTGAAGATGCGCGCATCGCGGAATTGCTCGGATTGAGACGCCAACAGGTCATAAACGCGCGTAAATCCGGGCGCGAACGGCTGGCGAGGCGGCTGAAAGGATTTATTTAAAGCCGATGGTAATACGCGACAATTTTCGCCAACTTATGAATGTGAAGCCCGCCGGATTCCCGGTTAAGGATCAGACGAAAATTAAGTGGAACACCTGACTTTAAAACAAGTTGAGGGTTACTCCCTCCGCCAATTACCCGCCGCCGAACTGCTGGCGGTGAGCGATCACCTGGGCGCGTGCGACGCGTGCCGTTCGCGTGTGGAGAGCAACGACGCGGCGTTCTTCGCGCTGCATGAAGCGTTTAGTAAAAATGGCGGCGGACACTTAACCACTGAGCAGACTGCGGACTACGTCGACAAACATCTCTCCGGCGAAGCGCTTCAGATCGTCAACGATCATCTGTCCGCTTGCGAGCATTGCGCGTTTGCGGTTGCAGACTTGCGTGCATTTCGAAATGAGATCGCACCGTCGCTCGATCGCGATTATGGTCCAACCACCGCGCCGGTGCGGGCGGTGAAGAGTGGATGGTTTGCGTCGTTATTTAAAGTGGCGCCGGTGCCCGCGTTTGGCGGAGCGGCGCTCGCGATACTCTTGCTCGCTGCGATCGCATGGATCATCTGGCGGACGCCGAAGGAGAACAAACAAGAGGTGGTCGTGGCGCCAACTCCCGTTTCGCAACCAATTCCATCAATCGAACCTTCGCTGCCGCCGCAGCCGGCGCCGGTGGTGGTGGCGCAATTGAACGATGGTGGTAGCGTGTTGAGCTTGGACCAGGAAGGCAAACTCTCCGGCGCTGACAATCTACCGCCTGCTTATCAAAACCTTTTGAAGAAGGCTTTGACGTCGCAGAAGATCGAACGGTCGTCGGAGCTTCAGGGATTGATACGACCGTCGAGCACGTTGATGGGTTCGGACAATAAGCCGCGGGAGTTTGCGGTTATCGAGCCGGTGGGGAATGTGGTGCTGAGTAATCAGCCGTCGTTTCGCTGGACCACTTTGGAAGGCGCGACGGGTTACGTGGTTGAGGTTTACGACGATCAGTTCAAGCTGGTCGCGTCGAGTCCGGAACTAACGAATCGCTCATGGACCACATCGCTTGCGCGTGGAAAGGTTTATTCGTGGCAGGTGAAGGCGATTAAAGACGGGCAGGAAGTTACTTCACCACGTCCGCCCGCGCCGCAGGCGAAGTTTCGCGTGCTCGATCAGGCAAAAGCGAATGAGATCGCGAAGGCAAAGCGATCCTATGGATCGTCGCACTTAACGCTCGGTTTGCTGTATGCGGATGCGGGATTATTGAGAGAAGCGGAACAGGAATTCCGCCTGCTGCGCCGCGCCAACCCTGACTCTGATGTCGCGCGCAACCTGCTGCGCCAGGTTCAAAGCCTCCAGCATTAACTCTGCGGCCCTCTGCGATCTCTG
>DATENQ010000341.1:0-7805 GCA_035275005.1 Pyrinomonadaceae bacterium
TCGAGCACAAACACTTCCGCCTGGAACGGTCGCAGCAACTCGTTAACACGGGCAAGTTTTTCAGCGATTGATTTTCGGAGCCAAACGTCGCGACGGCTGCCTTCAATGAACCTGTTAAAAGGTGGATTGTTGCCGTCAGTCTTTGCGTAGTAACTCTCGAACGCGACGCCAACCGACTCCAGCGGGATCAGCGGCTCGCGACCGCGCGGATCGTTTTGATCGATCGGAATATCCAGGTACGGACTGGAAAACATTTCCAGCGAGGTGAGCGGGACTTGATGGTCTACGCGCATCCTGGTTCGTGGCATGAGGTCCTCCTGTAGTTGTAGGATTAAACCACAGATCATCTATGACTAGTGATCCTTATCGCTGGATGGAAGAAGACACGCCTGCTTTGCGCGCGTGGGTGCTTGAGCAGCACGAGCACGCCACAGCGCAACTCTCGTCGTTGCCCGCGCGCGAGAGTATTCGCAGGCGCCTGGAGGAGTTGCTGCGCTCCAACGCGATGGGCGCCATTACCAGGGCCGGCAAACGATACTTCTTTCTCCAGCGTTTCAAGAATCAGGAGCTCGCGGCGCTCTATTGTCAGGACGAACAGCACGGTCCGCTACGGTTGTTGCTTGATCCGAGTCAGCTGAGCTCTGACGGCACGGTCGCGCTTGCGGACATACACCCTTCTCCAGACGGCTCGCTGATCGCATATCGGCTGGCCTCGTCCGGAAGTTCCCGCATGTCGCTCCACGTGATGGACGTCAACAGCACGGAAGTATTGGACGTCATTCCCGGCGACGTAAATCCGGTCGCGCACGCGTGGCACACGAAGAACCGCGTTGCGTGGCTACCTGATAGCAGCGGCTTTTACTACACGCGCTGTCCCAGCGCCACGCCTGCCGCAGAAGCGCGCTTCCATCACAAGCTCTACTTCCATCGTCCAGGTGCTGATTGGCGTGAAGACGAACTGGTTTTTGGCGAGTCACTCAAGCGAGAAGAGACGCCTTACCCACAAATATCGTTTGATGGTCGCTATCTCGTTGCGTTGGTGCAGGACTTATCAGGCGACTCACCGTGCTCGCAACTATACCTTCTCGATCGCGAGAATCCGCGACACGGCTTCGTCCTCGTCGTTCGCGATATTGAGGCGTTCATCAGCGCCGCCGCGGTTCATCGAGACAGGCTCTACATTCAAACAAATCACGAGGCGCCGCTGGGTAAACTCATCGCGATCGAGCTCGCAAATATTTCTGGCGGTGAGTTCACCACCGTGATCCCGGAAGCGTCCTATCCCCTCGGGTCATGGATCACGGTCGGAAACTTTCTCTTTGTCGAAACTATCGACAACGTTTCCTCACGGTTGCGTGTCTATGACCTCACAGGAAAGTTCGTCAAGGAAATCGAGCTGCCCGGCATCGGCAGTATCACTTCGCTGAGCGCTGCGCCCGAATCGGAAGAGCTGTTGATTTCGTTTTCGTCGTTCCTGATGCCCAAGGCTGTGTATCGATTAAATCTCGAAACGCTCGAGTACGAGCTCTACCATCAAAACGAGGCGCCATTTGATCCAGACGCCTTCAAGCTCGAACAAACGTGGTTTGAATCGCGCGACAAGACCCGCATACCGATGTTCCTGATTCATAAAAAAGGGATCAAGCTTAACGGCAATAATGCAGCGGTGATTCATGGATACGGCGGGTTTAATGTCAGCCTTCTGCCGGCGTTTATGCCACAAGTGATTCCGTTCCTTGAACGTGGCGGAGTCTATGTGCTCCTCAATGCAAGAGGCGGCGGTGAGTTTGGCGAAGAGTGGCATCGCGCCGGCATACGCGAGAAAAAGCAGAACACCTTTGACGACTTCATCGCTGCCGCTGAATGGCTGATTAAGGAAGGTTACACCCGCGCCTCGAGATTGGGCTGTTTCGGTTGGAGCAACGGTGGTTTGTCGGTCAACGCAGTCGCTGTACAACGTCCGGATCTATGGAAGGCTGTAGTCGCGGGTGCGGCTGTCACCGATATGGCCCGCTTTCACACGGCACACACGGGCCGTCATTGGATCGCCGATTACGGTTCACCTGAAGATCCGCATGACCTCGAATTCCTCATGCAATACAGCCCGTATCACACGTTGCCGCAAAAGATCGAGGCGCCCGCAATGCTCACTATCGCTCCGGACAACGACGACCGCGTCGCACCCTGGCACAGTTACAAAATGCACTCTACCTGGCTTGCCGCAAACGCATCCACGAACCCAATACTCTTGCGCCGGGAAGAACGCGCAGGCCATCGCGGAAGCCCCGCGGCAAGCAGGACTATCGACCGTTATACCGATATTTGGACGTTCTTTTCCTGGCAACTCGGCGTGGATTAAGGTCATCTGCAAATTTCATGACTAGCCCAAATGCTGGCACCGTAAATGATGAGCCGCAGATTTCGCAAATGAACGCGGATAAAATCTGCGCTTATCCACGAAATCCGCGGCAACACCGACGAAGCGGGGCTTTAACGCCCTCCGGCGTCTGAACACACTCCTCCCTGCCGCCCCAACCAGACGACGGAAAACGTTGCGAAGTAAGCACTTACGTTATGGACGCACCAAATCGGTGACTGTGAGTACTATATTAATAAGCAAAATGCTTGTAGCACTCGCGGTCGGCGGGGGCGGCGGGGGCGGTATAGCATCTCCCGTTGGTATGTTGCCCGCTAGCGTGCCAACGGAAACAAGTCCGGTGAGCACAATCGCCATCAGAAAGCGTTTCATCTTCGAGTTTCTCCTTAAGGATTTTTGAGGGATGCAAGAGCACTTGTATCAGAAATACCAAACTGATGATATAAAAGTTCTTGCATGAAAGGCTAAGTCAGGACTAATATCTTTTCGCCACGAAGGCTCTGCTACTCACAAAAGAAGGTAATTTTTGAAGTTGGCCTCACAAAATCCAGGCCCGTCTAGCTTGACTCCGAACACGGAAGCACTGTCCCGGTGTGCGCTTGCGCTGACACTTAAAGACCAGGGCGACTATGAGGGAGCCCTCGAGCTAATGCGTCCATTGTGGCGCGGCGTTGGCGAGCGGCCAGATACACACAACCTTCTCCCGGACGTTGCCGCCGAGGTGTTGCTCTGCACCGGCATTCTCACCGGCTTGATCGGCAGCCGAAACAAGATCAAAGGTGCGCAGGAGATTGCGAAGAATCTAATCACTGAGAGCATCAGTTATTACGAGTCGCAGGACGACATAAAGAAAGTTGCACAAGCGCGGACGGAGATTGCGTACTGTTATTGGCGCGAGGGTGAAGTGAATGAAGCGCGAATCATGCTTCAGGAAGCACTCGAACGACTGACTGCGCCGGGAATTATCAGAGCGCGTGCGCTACTCAAGCTGGCAATTGTCGAACAGTCAGCGGCAAGATACTACGATGCGCTGCAGATCCTAACTGATAACGCTTCGCTCTTTGATCTGATTACGCATCGTGCCACCAAGGGTGACTATCATAATGAGCTGGCGATGACGTTGGAAGAAATCGCCGTCGCCGACAAACGTCCTGACTATTTTCAACGCGCGCTCACGGAATACAAAGCAGCAGATTATCAATTCAAGCTGGCCCGGAATCACGTCTTTCGCGCGAGCGTAAAGAACAACGAGGCCGTCGTGCTTTCGAAGTTAGGTCGCTTCGAAGAAGCACACCGCCATCTTGACGAAGCCAGACGCTTAACCGTTCGCTTCAAAGACCGAACGCGAACGTCGCAAGTCGACATCACACGCGCTGAAGTTCTGTTGGCTGAAGGCAAGTTTGAGGACGCAGAAGGCGTGGCCCATAGGACAGCGTGTTCACTCGAGAACAGCGGAAATCGATTCTGGATCGTGGACGCTTTAATCGCGCAGGGAACGGCTTTAGCTCGCCTCGGGAAATCGGATCGCGCTCACCATGTTTTGCAGCACGCTATTGAGGTTGCTCACGAAGTAGGCGCCCTCAACAAAGCCGGACTAGCCGCGCTGACTCTGGTTGAGGAAGTAGATCTGGATGCGACGATTCTGCACGCGGCGTATCAGCAAGCGCACGAATGGCTCGCAGACTCGCAGAGCCAGGATTTGATAATGCGAGTAAATGATGCGGCGCGTAAGCTTGCTTTGAGTGTGTGCGGCAAACTTAATAGAGAGGACGCCATCGACGTTCTTCTGAAAAAGCCCGGCACTCTCGAATCAAAGATCCTGGAATACGAAAACGCACTCATCAAACGCGCTTTAATTCAATCGAACGGCGCGGTCACTCACGCCGCCTCTCTGCTCGGGATGACCTACCAGGGACTTGCCTACGTCCTCGAAACACGGCACAAAGACTTACTGTCAGCGCGTAGCCCCGTCCGCCGCCGGGCCCGAAAACTCATCAAATCCCACTAACAAAGCAAGCACCTGCCTTTGTGCTTCAACAGTCCCAAATTACTTGAGGACCGGTTATAAGCCCAGCAAGAACGGCTAACGGAAAAGATTTGTGAACGCACAGTCGTGGTGATATATAGGGCGGCCAGGAAGTCACGAAGGAGGGTCACGACGATGACAAAGTCGAGAGGATTTAGATCACTGCGTTATCGGGTGCTGACGTTAGCGGCACTTTTGATATGTCACACAGCACTATTAGCCCCCACAACCAGCCCTCAATCGAGTTGCTGCAACGCGTGCTTGAAAAGATTCCAGCAGTGCGATGCCAACACGATAGTCTGCTGCCAGATCTATGATGCCTGCGTATCGCAATGCCCGACAAGCTGCCCGGCTTGCCCGGATGCAGATTAGTCACCCACATCGTTGGTGCACAGTAGGTTCGTCACATGCCCATTTATTTGGAGGGTTATCCAGGAACCCTCTGCGCTGAAGCTGCGTATTAAACACCACTTGCTCAACGGGTGACGAATGCGTCGCCGAAATCCTTTAGGAGACAAATCGGCCTATGAGACAAATCGCTTGCTTAATCGTGCTGTGCCTTGCCGTTTTCGTAACTGGATCTATAGCTAAACCCGGTGGGGCTAAGCCGGTGCCGGCGGTCGATTTTAGTGAGCTCGATAAGCTCGTGCCTGCGGAGCTCAAGGAGAAGAATACGCCGGGGACAGTGATTGCGATCATCAGTGGCGATCAGGTGGTCTATCAGAAGGCGTTCGGGGTGGCGAATGTCGAGACCAACGTAGAGATGCAGCCCGAGATGCTGTTTCGTCTCGGCTCGACGACTAAGATGTTCACAGCCGCGGCGCTGCTCACGCTAGCCGAAAAAGACAAGATCAAGATGAATGAGCCCATCGGGAATCGCGTTAAAGGCTTGAGCGCGAGGGTGGGCCAGGTTACACCTCATCACTTGTTGAGCAACTCTGCCGGCGTACGCGACTTCGCCGCTCCCGTGATCTCAAACGACGATCCGGCTCTCGGAAACATGGTGCGCTCGTGGAAAGACGACGTCTTCTTCGCCGATCAAGGTAAGATCTATTCGTACTCAAGCCCCGGCTACTGGCTTTCCGGATTCGTAGTCGAAGAACTGTACGGCAAACCTTACGCCGACTCGATGACCGAGCTGCTCTTCAAACCACTCGGGATGGAACGGACCACCCTACGACCGCTCATGGTAATCACTTACCCGTTCGCTACCGGCCACGCGCTCGACGCCGGCAAGCCGACGATTCTTCGTCCGATGTTTAATAATGTCGCGATGTGGCCGGCCGGCTCGATGTGGTCGAACGTGAAAGATCTGTCGCGCTGGGTCATCGCGCTGATGAATGAGGGAAAACTGGACGGCAAGCAATTGCTGTCGCCGGCACTGATCAATCAAATGGAGCAACACCAGGTGCCGGTTCCCGGTGAGTCGGATTCTTACTATGGCTACGGATTGACAGTCTTCAAATACAAAGGGCTCGAGTTTGTGGGCCACGGAGGTTTCAGTCGTGGTTACGGATCGATGATCCAGATGGTACCGTCGCGAAAGTTTGCGGTGATCGTGTTGACCAACAAGAGTGGCGAGACGATGCGAAAGAGTTTGAACAAGGCCACGGAGCTGGGTCTTGGTTTGAAAGATGACGAGCCACAAAAGCCCGCGGCTGTTGCGCCGGCAACAGAGTCAGAAATGAATCAGTATGCCGGCACTTACTCGCACGCGCCGCAAACGTGGGAAGTCTCGGTGAGAGAAGGCAAAGGATATGTGAAGTTTGAGGGCAAAGAATACGCGATGACGAAGACCGGCGATAAGAAGTTCAGCTACGGCGAGCAAAACGAGAACGAGATCATATTCGTGCCCGGGAAGAGCGGGACGATCGAGTTTCTGTTCTTCGAACTTTATGGCGCAAAGAAAATAAAGTGAGCCACAGATGACACGGATAAAAATCCGGATTTATCCATGTCATTCGCGGCTAATTAAGTTGCTTGCGGAAGTGCCACACGCTTACTCCGACAAGAATGATCGTGAACGCAAGCAGCGCCAGGAAGTTTGGATACAACACTTCCAACCCAACGCCACGAAATCACAAATGTGATCCTCTGTTTTGTGCCTTAGTGTCTTTGTGGTTCAGGTGTGATATAAACGCGCCTCACAAGGAGGACAGTGGAGATGATGGGTTTCATTTGGATGTTAATCATCGGGTTAATCGCGGGCGCACTCGCTCGTCTGATCATGCCCGGTAAGGATCCGATGGGCATCGTCATGACGATCATCCTCGGAATCGTCGGCTCAATTCTTGGCGGCCTCGTGAGCTGGGCAATCTGGGGAACTGAAACTGGTCGTATCCAGCCGGCCGGTCTCGTGCTGTCGATACTCGGCGCAATCATCGTGCTCTGGATTTATCGCATGATGAAGAGCCGTAGTACTGTCTAGCAGCAGATTTAGAATTAGTGCCTGAACTGCCGGACATCGTCGTTTATATCGAGGCTCTCGAGAAACGAATCCAAGGCAGTGTTCTCGAACGTGTCCGTATCGCAAGTCCTTTCCTTTTGCGGACGGCCGTACCACCTCTGTCCAGCGTAGAGGGCAAAAAGATTGTCGAGCTGCGCAGGCTTGGCAAACGGATCTGCTTCGGGCTCGAAGGGGATCTGTGGCTCGTTCTGCACCTGATGATTGCGGGCAGGCTGCACTGGTATGACGAGCGGGCCAAGGCTGCGAAAGGCCGAAGTGTTGCTGTGTTTGAGTTCAGCCGTGGCAGCCTCACGCTGACGGAGGCGGGGACGCAGAAGCGTGCGTCGCTGCACGTGATCCAGGGTGAAGCCGGACTCGAGGATCTCAATCCCGGTGGTCTGGAAGTTTTTGACGCGACGACGGAAGAGTTCGCGCACGCGCTCCGCGCCCGGAATCACACGCTAAAACGCGCTCTCACCGATCCACGCATTCTCAGCGGCATCGGCAATGCCTACTCAGACGAGATTCTCTTCGAAGCGAAACTCTCGCCCTTCACGCTCACACAAAAACTCACTGACAAAGAGATCGAACAACTCTTTGCGGCAATCAAGCGAACGTTGTCTGAATGGGTTGAGCGGTTGCGTTCGGACGCGAAGGATCGTTTTCCGGAAAAGGTAACCGCGTTTCGGCCCGAGATGGCGACGCACGGCAAATACGGCGAACCATGTCCACGTTGCGGCAACAAAATTCAGCGCATCCGCTACGGCTCGAACGAGACTAACTACTGCCCCGCTTGTCAGACCGGCGGCAAACTCCTCGCCGACCGCGCTCTCTCACGTCTACTCAAAGACGACTGGCCACGCACGCCTGAAGAACTCGAAAACCTAACCAAAATTAGCCACGGATGAACACGGATTTCATACACAGATAGGAAAAATCCGTGTATGAAATCCGTG
>DATENQ010000342.1:0-6798 GCA_035275005.1 Pyrinomonadaceae bacterium
ATTACAATCAGTGTCATCCGTGTCATCTGTGGCTAATTCTTCTTACTTTGCTTTGTTGGCGCGAATCGTCAGGGTGAGTACAACGTCGTCGCGGATCAGGTTGTTAGCAGCGCCAGCGTAGTTGATGCCGAAGTCTTTACGATTGACGGAAAAGGTCGCGTCCACCGAGGCGACGTCCGGAGTCACAGCAATCGTTGCGGGAAACGTCACTGACTTCTTCACGCCGTGCATGGTCAAGTTACCGGTGACGGTGTGTGAAGCCCCTTTCTCTCCCCCGGGTTTAATCGCAGTGGATTCAAAAGTAGCTTCCGGATAATTGGCAACGTCGAAGAAGTCCGCAGTCTTCAGGTGTTTCGTCAGGTCCGGCGTGTCGGTCGTGATTGAGTCAGTCTTGATTGTGATATTGACGCGGCCCTGTTCGACGTTACCGATGTGATCGATCTGTCCCGAGAAATCCTGGAAAGAGCCATTGTGGTGGCCGGTAACTTTCGATCCCACAAACTCGATCTTCGAATTCTGCGGCGTGATTTGATACTTCGTTCCCTGCGCCGCCGCGGCCGGTGATGCCGTTTGCGACGCTTCACCCGTAACCGCCCTGCTCTTGTCGGCGGCAGGATCCGAGCACGCGCTTAAAAAGATCAACCCAGAGAGAATTGTGATAACGATACTTGTACGCACTTACGCTTCCTCCTCTTATCAAAAATAACTTATTGAGATTTGTTACAGCCCTGTGAAAGCATTCGCGAGACCCTTGCGCCCGCAGGCATCGTCGAAATATCGGCCCGGTAAATCCGCCAGCCGTTGTCGCGTACATTCGATCGGCGCAGCGTGTAACAGCCGGCAAAAACACGCTCGCTCCCGGCGCGAGTAGTGGCGACGACGATGGTCGTGACCTCCGCGTACACGCTACCGGCTGCTCCTTCATTGCGACCGGACGGCTCTACCAACAGACGCACTCGATCCGTGTCAGCAAAACCTGCAACAAAGCGTTCGTATGACGACTCGGGCGATTCCCAGAAACGATACGCGCGACGGTAGTCCCTCGCATTGATAGCTTCGTAATAGGACATCAGCATTGCTATCGGATCGCCGCGGTCGTCGCGCGGTGGCCTGGTATCCGGATCGTTCGGGTCGGGAGCCGAATTGTTGACGAAGTTAAGCACGCTGCGGCTGCGGTCTGAAAGGATCGTCAGACGATTTGAGGAGAGCCGAAACCTGTTCGCCGTCTCAAGCACCGTTACAAATCTGTGCTCCTGCTGGTTTGCGTTCTGGTCCAGGCACGCCCGCCTCGTCGCGGCGATGCGACTAAAGGAAATCGTGTCGCCACGCACCTGGTAGCTGCCGCCGTAAGAATTACAACCGGTCGAGCCGCCTGCTCTGCCGTCATCTCCAAGTTTCAACGTGACGGTAGTGCCAGGAACTACGTTTTGCTCGGCGCCCGTTGGCCCGAGTGAGACGAGCTGCCACTCGACTCCAGTCAGCACACGCTGATCGGTAGACAGTTCTCTGCCTGGTTGCGCGTGGGCCACCACTGTTGCAGACACGACTACTAATATGAGAATGACAAAACGCATGGTTTGACCTCCAGGGGAGCGCTATTCAAACGTTTAGGTTTTGCAAAAGTATTTCAGGCCGCAGATTAACGCGGATTAAAAACGCGGATTTAGTACAATTGCGCTCATGAATTGTGATGTTGTCGTTGTGGGCGCCGGCGTTTTTGGGGCGTGGACGGCGTATCAGCTCAAGCGCGTAGGCCTGTCTGTGTTGTTGCTTGATGCTTACGGACCGGGAAACAGCCGAGCGAGCTCCGGCGGCGAAACGAGAATTATGCGCCTGGGATATGGACCAGACGAGATCTACTCGCGTTCGGCGCAGCGTTCCATGGTCCTCTGGCAACAACTGTTTGAGAAGACTGATAAGTTGTTCCGGAAGACTGGTATGTTGTGGTTGGCTCGCGATAACGATTCGTACTGCGAAGCAACGCTGACAACACTTCAGCGAATAGGCGCAAACTACGAACGACTGGACCGCGAAGAGCTGGCGCGACGATTTCCACAGTTCGCACTTGGGCCAACCACCTGGGGAATACTCGAGCCGGATTCAGGCGCACTGTTCGCGCGACGCGCGGTGCAAGCGGTGGCGGCACAGGTGGATTACCTCGAAGAGGCCGTGGTCACGCCACAGATCAGGAACGGCAAACTAAACTTAGTGCAAACCACGAGCGGAAAAGAGATCGTCGCCGAGCACTACGTGTTTGCCTGTGGTCCATGGCTGCCAAAAATGTTTCCGGAACTGCTGGGCGAGTTGATCCACGTCACGCGCCAGGAGATCGTTTTCTTTGGCGTGCCGCCGGGTGACGATAGTTTCAACGCAGGCGCGATGCCGGCCTGGATTGACTTCAACGACCTCGTCTACAGCATTCCGAATGTGGATGGTCGTGGTTTGAAGATGGCTATCGATGCTCATGGGCCGAAATTTGATCCGGATAGTGGTGAGCGGGTTGTTACCACGTCAGGGTTGAATGCCGTGCGTGAGTGCCTGGCCCAACGAGTGCCGCGGCTGGCAAATGCGCCGGTTACCGAGACGCGTGTTTGTCAGTATGAGAATACGTCGAACGGTGATTTCCTGATCGACAGGCATCCGGAGTTTGAAAATGTTTGGCTAATCGGTGGCGGGTCGGGACACGGATTCAAACACGGACCGGCGGTCGGCGAGTACGCTGCGGAAATGATAACGGGGAGAGGCACGCCTCAACCGCGCTTCAGCCTCGCGACCAAGCAGCGCTTCCGGCAGCGCGAGGTTTACTAACCACAAAGACACTGAGACACTAAATATTTAAAAGAATTTGTGTCTTAGTGCCTTCGTGGTTAAGACAAGTTCACGGTTTGGCGGCGGAGTTGTAATCGTCGAGTAGCTTTTGCGCCCGGATGCTCGGACTAATCAGCGCCAGCTTCTGGGACCAGTCGTAGCCACTGAACACACCCACGACCTCGGCATCCGAGTTGTACACCGGACTCCCGGAAAAACCATCACGACTATCGATCTTGACCGACCAATACTCCTGGTTCCCGAGCATGTAATTGCCGTAAAAGCTGCCATAGCTGACAACCTTGTCGCCATGCGGCCGCGCGATCAAAAACAGCTTGTCGTCTTTGTTCGGCGCCGTCTGAAACTTCGGAGCTTTGGCGTTCCTGGAGCCGCGGCACATCTCGAGTAGCGCTAAATCGGCTTCCTTATCGACCTTGATCACTTTTGCCCGACACCCATCAACAAAGACTTTCACAGTAAGCTCGTCAGTCGCCTTGAAACCCAGCATCACTTTTTTGGTAGTGCTGAGATTGCCGGAGATTACGTGATAGGCAGTCATGACCAGTCCGTTGCCTACCAGGAAACCGGTCGCATACCCGTTGGGGCCGACGTCAAATAAGACGGAAATGGCCTGTTCCAAAGGGTTCTGCTCCTTCTTCGAAAACTCCAACTCCAGCGACAGTGTATAGCGCTCCTGTTGCTTCAAAATCTTCGAATTCTTCTTGCTGTCGGCGGCGCACAAAGGTGCCAGCAGAAGCAGGGCGGCCATACAGGTAAGACTGCAAAGCTTACTCTTCATTGTAAACCTCCGTTCAGGTTCTTAGTCTAACGACTTCGTCACATGAGGGTGTGAGCAAAGGAAATCTATTCTGTTTTTGGAACTAGAAAGATGTTACCGGGATCAAGACCGGAGCATTTTAGGTCGCGTCTTTCAGATAAGCAATGTTTTTAAAGCACGGAGACGAAACCTCAACCACTAAGACACGAAGCCACAAAAAGTTTCAAAGCGCCAATGTCTAGACAGAAGCGTGGCGTTGCCTGGGTTCGTTTATGCGTGTGTAGTCGGGATGGAGGTAGACGAGCCGGCCGCCAACAATCGTCGCGACTGCTGCGCCGTGCATTTGCCGTCCATTAAAAGGCGTGTTGCGGCTCTTTGATTTGGAGCCGTTCACGTCGAAAACCCATTCGAGGTTGGGATCGAGAAGTGTGATGTCGGCGTGCGCGTTCTTTTTTAGAGAACCACGATCGGTTAGTCCGAAAATCCGCGCCGGATTCGCGGCACACATCTGTACGACACGTTCGAGGTCGATCAATCCGGTATGTACGAGATCGAACGCTAATCCGACTGCGGTTTCCAAACCGGTGATTCCAAACGGCGCCTGGTCAAACTCCAGCGCCTTTTCATCCGAGTGATGGGGCGCATGATCCGTGGCAATCGCGTCGATCGTGCCGTCTTTCATTGCTTCGAGAACCGCGTCGAGGTGTTCCCGGCTTCGCAGCGGCGGGCTCATTTTTGTGTTCGTATCGTACTCGGCGACAGCTTCGTCGGTGAGTGTCCAATGGTGTGGCGTCACTTCGCAGGTCACGTTCAGCCCATCATTCTTCGCGCGGCGCACTGCTTCCAGCGCGCCCTTAGTTGAAACGTGAGCGATGTGAACTTTCGCTTTCGTCAGTTTTGCCAGCACGCAATCGCGAACGACATCAACATCTTCCGCGGCGGCAGGCATTCCACGCAGACCGAGAATCAACGACCAGCGGCCTTCGTGCATCACGCCGCCCGCGCTCAACGACTGGTCCTGGCAGTGATCGACCACCGTCAGATCGAAACCGCGCGCATATTCCATCGCCCTGCGCATCATCGCGGACGTCGGCACCGGACGCCCGTCGTCTGAAACCGCGACGATTCCGGCTTTCTTCATCTCACCCATTTCCGCGAGCTCTTTGCCGCTGCTTCCTTTTGTGACTGCGCCGATGGGAAAGACGTTTGCGAGTTTGGCTGCCTGACCTTGTTCGATGATGAAACGTGTTACGGCGGGATTGTCGTTTACCGGATCTGTGTTCGGCATCGCACAGATGCTGGTCCAGCCGCCTGTGACCGCCGCCGACGCGCCTGTCGCAATTGTTTCTTTGTACTCCTGGCCCGGTTCGCGCAGGTGTGTGTGTAGATCGATGAAGCCGGGGGCGACGATCAATCCGGTTGCGTCGATCACGTGTGCCTGTTCGGGAACCTGCTCGCCGCGTTCGACCAACCCAACGACGCGACCGTCTTCAATCAAAAGGCTTCGACCGCCGGTGTTGACCTGCTGCGCCGGGTCGATGATGTAACCATTTGCAATCAGCAGCTTCATTTGCGTTCTCGTTTTTGTTTTCTGGGAGGTTTTTCCTCTGCAGGCTCGGCGTGGCTTCCGCCCGCCAGCAGGTAAAGAACCGCCATGCGCACTGCTACTCCGTTTGTGACCTGATCAAGAATAAGTGACCGGCTACCGTCCGCAATCTCCGACGAAATCTCGACACCGCGATTCATCGGTCCGGGATGCATGACGATGGCGTCCGGCGCGGCGCGTTCGAGATGTCGCGGTTGCAAGCCGTAGTGAACTGCATACTCGCGCATCGACGGAAAGAACGCGGCATCCTGGCGTTCGCGCTGGATTCTGAGGATCATCACGACATCGGCGCCGTCGATCGCATCCTCGAAGCGTTTCTCGATGCGCAGTCCGTTATCGACTACTTCGGCGAAGTCGTCCGGAACGAGCGTACCTGGTCCACCGACACTGACGGTCGCGCCGAGCTTTGTTAGTAAGTAGATGTTTGAACGAGCGACGCGCGAGTGCAGGATGTCGCCAACGATCGCGACTTTCAATCCTTCAATTCGATCTTTGTGCTCGCGAATTGTCAACGCATCGAGCAGAGCCTGTGTCGGATGCTCATGGGCGCCATCTCCCGCGTTAACTATTGGTGCGTTGGTCATCTTCGCGAGGTGCAGCGGCGCTCCCGCCATCGAGTGACGAATGACGATGCAGTCGGGCGCCATTGCTTCGAGATTTCTCGCCGTGTCGAGCAGTGTTTCGCCTTTCGTGACACTGGACGTGGAAACACTGACGTTTATGGCGTCCGCCGAAAGACGTTTAGCAGCGATCTCGAAGGAAGTTCTGGTTCGTGTTGAGGGTTCGAAAAAGAGATTGATAACGGTGCGGCCCTGGAGCGCAGGGACCTTCTTGATATGGCGTTGGGAAACCTCTCGAAAAGTTTCGGCAGTGTCGAGTAAGTGATTGATCTCTCCGGCCTGGAGCTCGCGAATGCCTAGCAGGTGGCGACGGTTGAAAGTTGTCTGCATGAATTTGATCTGACACAAAAAAAGCGGCCCGTTGGCCGCTTCGTTTACGCCGTCTCTGACGGTCGCTCGACGATTACCACTCCTTCTTCCTCATCAAACTCCTGAAGCATCACCTTGATGATCTCGCTCTTCTTTGTCGGCACCAGTTTACCGATGTAGTCAGCCTGAATCGGCAGCTCGCGATGTTCTTTGCCGCGATCGATGAGTACGGCCAACTGCACGCGTCGCGGGCGGCCGAAGTCGATCAGTTGATCGAGTGCGGCGCGGATCGTGCGACCGGTGTAGAGCACGTCGTCGATCAGAACGATGTTGCGGTTTTCGATGTCGCCGGGAAGATCTGTGCGATTGACGACGGGCTTGGCGCCGACAGTTGAAAGGTCATCGCGATAGAGCGTGATGTCCAGCACGCCGACGGGCGGTCGATAGCCTTCGAGGTCCGCGATCTTCTGGGCCATGCGCTCTGCGAGCGGAACGCCACGACGCCTGATTCCCACCAGGAACAGGTCGCCGGCGCCATGGTTCTCTTCCACTACTTCGGAAGAAAGGCGGGCCAATGCGCGATTGATGCGCGGGCCATCCATGATGCGAGCCTTCTCGACAAAATCCATGTGCGCGGATACTAGCAAGAAGCAGTGTTTCCCGCAAAGGGCAAACTG
>DATENQ010000343.1:0-3408 GCA_035275005.1 Pyrinomonadaceae bacterium
TCTTCCTGACTTGTTCTTTTCTAAGTTCCTTCAACAGCGGGGGCAAGCCCCTCTTCCTGACTTGTTCTTTTCTAAGTTCCTTCAACAGCGGGGGCAAGCCCCTCTTCCTGACTTGTTCTTTTTCTAAGTTCTAAATTCACCATCCAGGACTGTCTCTCAATCAAAGTGACCTCATAAATCAGTTTGACCCTTTCAGCGTAAGGGGAATCACGCTAAACCCCCTGTAAATCAGGCAGATTCGCTATGCAGGGCAGCGGCACAGACGATGCAGTGTCGTGACGTAGGGACGACTTTGCACTTCAAACTCGTGGGGGAACATGAAAACTAAGCGGCTATCAACCATTGCTTCACTACTCACTGCCTGCGCCTTTGTCTTTGCTCTTTGCGGGTTCGGTATCAACCCACAGCGGGTCGGAGCCGAATCAACGAAGGTCAAAACTCCGAAACGGGGCAAGCGTGACAAAGTCTCACCGAGTTTGAGCGGGCAAAGTCGGAGCAATGACGAACTGGTTCAGATCATCCTGCAACTGAATTCCGCGCCGACCGGCAAATTGAAAGCGTTACTGCGACGTGCCGGCATCCGCGTTAAGGATGAATTTGGCGAATTCAATTCGTCTGTCGTCGAACTGCCGTCGAGTGTCGTCGAGGAGTTATCCGGGTTCGATGAAGTGGAATTCATTTCTCTCGACAGAGAAGTGAGTCTGTTGGGTCACGTCGAGAAAACCACCGGTGCAGCGTTCATGCGAACTCAATCCGGCAACAGCGGGCTCAAAGGCAAAGACGTCAATATCGCGGTGCTCGACTCCGGCATCGATAAAGACCATCACCAGATTGGCAGCAGAATCGATGCGCAACTTGATTTTACAGGCGAAGGCCGCGTCGACGATCCGTACGGTCACGGAACGCACGTGGCGTCGCTCGCCGTTGGAATAGACCACGTCGCACACGGTGCTTATATAGGAGTCGCTCCTGAAGCTAAGGTGATCAATCTGCGTGTTCTCAATTCACGCGGAGTTGGTCCCGTCTCCAACGTGATGCGCGCGCTCAATTGGATACTCGCGCCGGTCGATCCCACCAGGCCGCTCGGCGATAAGAATTATCAGAAATACAAAATCAGAGTCGTTAACCTGAGCCTGGGCGCGCCGGCAGTGGATTCATATCGAGATGATCCACTGTGTATCGCTGCGCGACGTTTGGTTAATGCCGGACTCGTCGTGGTAGCCGCTGCCGGCAACGACGGCACAGATGCCAACGGAAGAAAGATCTATGGACGCATTCACGCTCCCGGAAATGAACCTTCAGTAATCACAGTCGGCGCGTCTAACTCCTTCGGCACCGACACCCGCGCTGACGATAGCATTACAAGCTACAGCTCGCGCGGGCCGACGCGGAGTTACCGAACTGTTAACGGTATTCGCTACTACGATCACATCTTCAAACCGGATCTCGTCGCGCCCGGCAATAAACTCGTTGCGGCCGAAAGCCGGTCCAATCAACTCATTGGGAACTATCCGCAACTGGAATGCACTCCAAGCAGTGGCAGCAATCATAAAATGATGAGAATGAGTGGCACTTCAATGGCGGCGCCACTCGTCTCAGGCGCGGCATCTTTGCTGCTCCAGGCAAATCCAAGACTTACTCCCAATCTCGTCAAGATGATCCTGATGTACACGGCGCAACCTCTCGCTGGTTACAACATGCTCGAACAGGGCGCCGGCCAGTTGAACGTCGAGGGCGCTGTTCGTTTGGCGAAGCTGGTTCGCACCGATTTATCGAACACAACCTTGTTGGGAGCACCGCTGCTAATCGTATCCACACCTCCCAATCCATCTTCGTCAATAGAAGGCTTTACTTTTCCCTGGTCACAGGGAGTCATTCTTAATCACGGCTACGCCACTGGTATCAATCTCATCACTCGGTACCATCGAATTTACGATCTCGGAGTAGCACTCGGAGACGGAGTTGCGATTGGGGATGGCGTCGCGATTGGCGATGGAGTTGCGATCGGTGACGGCGTTGCGATCGGAGATAACGTCCTGACCAGCACCGGCGTAGCGATTGGCGATGGCTACATCTTCTTTTTGGGTAGTAGTCTTGCGAGCGGCGTTGCGATCGGCGATGGAGTAGCTATTGGCGACGGCATCGTCTTCTCGGATGGAGCTGCAATTGGCGATGGCGTAGCGATTGGCGACGGTAGCGCAGTTTGGGCCTTGTCCATACTCATAAACGGCGATGGCTCGACTGAAATGGCTGCCGTACAGGAAGACGGCTCGGTGCAGTAATCACCTTTAAACTTATGGCCACTCCAGCTCTTAAATTCGATCGAAATGTTGCTCCGCCTGCGACAGCGGGAACAGCGACTGTGCCTGAAGTCACTTCGCCATTACCTGGAAGTGAGAAGCACATTCTGTCGGCACTCTCGCGTAACTCGCTAACGAACGTAATCATGGCGGGGTTCATCTGCGACAACGGTTTCAATAGCCCTCTAAACCGTGGTCGTTTCTATGCCTGTCGCGATGAGAGGAACAGCGTTGAGGGTGTTGCCCTCATCGGTCACACGATCCTGTTTGAAGCTTTTAGCGATCGTGCGATCGAGTCCTTTGCCGCCCTGGCCCGTCGCGACAGCACGCATCATTTGTTAATGGGCGAGCACAATGCTGTCGAACGGTTCTGGAGTTATTACTCGTCGAAGGATCAGGCTCCGCGACTCGTCTGCCCGATACTCTTTTTAGAGCGACGAGAGCCATTTGCGGAACGAAGTGAAGTTTCTGGTTTGCGCGTGGCGACACGTGATGATCTCGAGCACGTGGTCCAGGCACAAGCGGCCATGGCCTTCGAAATCAGCGGCGTCGATCCGCTAAAGAAGGACCCGGCAGGTTTTCGTGAGCGCTACCTGCGACGCATCGAAAAGAAACGCGTGTGGGTTCTGATCGAGGATGGGCAGCTCGTCTTCAAGACCGACATCCTCGCTGATACTCCGGAAGCTAACTACATCGAAGGCGTTTATGTAAGACCTGAAGATCGCGGCAAAGGGCTCGGCCGCCGTTGTCTAACTGAGCTTGGCCGCATTCTGCTGAAACGCACGAAAGCTCTTTACCTGTTTGTAGAAAACGAAAGCACGCGGACAAAATCGTTCTATTTAAACCTCGGTTTCAACGTGGCCGGCCAATACGATCTTCTCTATTTCTAACCTCACGCGCGATTCACCATGCCAGAGACGGCAAGACAACTTGAATAAAAGAACAAGTCAGGAAGAGGGGCTTGCCCCCGCTGTTGGATGAGTTCGAAGAGCGGGGGCAAGCCCCCCCTTCCTGACTTGTCCACTTCTTCAGGTCACAGAAATGAAAACAAGACTCATTAACCGCTACATGTGGCTGGTCGTTGCGATTGGCGGTACGCTCTCTGTCT
>DATENQ010000344.1:0-4996 GCA_035275005.1 Pyrinomonadaceae bacterium
GAATCTTTCACATACGAACACCGCCGCTGCGGTATTATGTAATTGGGTTTTCGTAACCTGGAACCAGGCGTGCTCGATCCCATCGCAGTTTGGAGAAAGGCGAAGCTCAATGCCACCGAGTGGAGAGATTGATTATTACGAAATCCTTCAGGTAAGCGACAGCGCTGAACCGGAAACCATCAATCGAGTCTACCGGATCTTCGCACAGCGCTATCACCCGGATAACCGGGAAACTGGAAACGAAGGTCGGTTCCGCGAAATAACCGAGGCCTACCACGTCCTCTCCAACCCGGAGAAGCGGGCACAATACGACGCCAATAACCAAAAACGGCGCAAGGAACGCTGGCGGCTTGTTTCGGCGGCAGATGAGTCGGAGAACGACTTCGAATTGGAGCAGGTCATACGGCTTACAGTGCTTGAAGTTTTATATACGAGACGCCGTCTTGATTCGCAAAACCCGGGCCTCTATTTACGAGAGCTTGAGCAACTGATCGGTCGTCCGCGTGAGCATCTGGAGTTTACGATTTGGTTTCTTACTCAGAAGAAATTAATCAACTCGGACGACGCGCGCATATATGTGACGGCTGACGGTGCGGAATATCTGGAAGACAGTTATCGCAGCAATTCACAGCGCAAACGATTACAATCCTCCAACGATTAACCTGTTTAGAGTTCAAGCTTTAGCTTGCCGCTCAAACAGCAGCCTAAAGGCTGAACTCAGAACCCCCGATTCACCATCAGCGCCCCCCAGGTGTTGGACGCCCCCCAATTTCAAGGATAAAATTCAGTCAGTTCTTGAGGTCAGCTAAATACCCCTACACATTGTTTCAAGGAGTAGAGTGGGCAGTTTTCTGAAAACTTACACGCTGGGATTTCTGGCCTTATTAATAGCGATTCTGCTGCGTTTGTTGCTCGACCCGGTGATGGGCGACACGCTGCCGCTCGTCACGCTGTTCGGCGCAGTGGCTGCCGCGGTGTGGCTCGGTGGGTATCGAGTCGCGATTCTCGTCACGGTAGCCGGCTACATTGCATGCGCTATTCTGTTCATCGAGCCACGCGGTGCAGTCGATCTAGGGAGGGTTAATCTAGCCGGGTTAATCGCATATCTTTTTACCTGTTCTCTTATCATCGTTTTCGGCGAAGCAACGCGCGTCGCTCAATCACGCGCTCACCAACGGCACGAAGTTTTTAGAGTCACTCTGCGAAGTATTGGCGACGCAGTAATTACCACCGACAACGAAGCACGCATCACTTATATCAACGAGGTTGGCGAGTCGTTGACCGGTTGGTCACACGAGGACGCACTCGGCCAGCCCCTCGATCGGGTTTTCCGAATCATTAACGAAGTCACACTGCAACCGGTCGAGAATCCGGCACTGAGAGCGTTGCGCCAGGGCGTGGTCGTCGGCCTCGCAAACCACACAACACTCATCAAAAAAGACGGCTCCGAATGTCCGATCGACGATAGCGCGGCGCCGATTCGCGACGAGCTGGGACAGGTATCAGGATGCGTGCTGATCTTTCGTGACGTTACTGCGCAGCGTTCCATAGAGCGAGAGAAAGCAAATCAACTCCTGACGGCGCGCCTGCTCGCGTCAATCGTTGAATCATCAAATGATGCCATTATCAGTAAGTCACTCGATGGCATCATCCAAAGCTGGAACGCCGCCGCCGAACGGCTCTTCGGTTACACATCGGAACAGGCTGTCGGCCGTCACATCTCACTCGTGATCCCACCCGAACGGTTGAGTGAAGAAGAACGGATCATTGCGAGCCTTAAAGAGGGAAAACGGATCGAACATTACGAAACCGAGCGATTGCGCAGCGATGGTCAACATATCACCGTTTCGCTCACCATCTCACCGATCAAAGACGACTCCGGAAACGTGATTGGCGCGTCGAAGATCGCGCGCGACGTCACAGAGCGAAAGCGCCTGGAAGATGATCTGCGACGACTTGCAGCGGATCTGTCTGCTGCCGATCGGCGTAAGAACGAATTTTTGGCCACGCTCGCTCACGAGCTCAGAAATCCACTCGCGCCAATGAGCAACATGCTCGAAGTTTTGAAGCGCTCAAACGGCGACACCGAGATTCTTAAACGCGCACACGACACGATCGAGCGTCAGTTGGTACAAATGGTCCGACTCGTTGACGATCTTTTGGACTTGAACCGGATCACGCACGATCGACTCGAGTTGCGACGCAGCGAGGTCGAGCTTTCGTCAGTGATCCAACAGGCGATAGAAGTGGCGCGCCCGCTTATCGACACGGCCGGCCAGAGCCTCAGCGTTGATTTGCCCGATGAGCCGATTTATCTGAACGCGGACCGGGCGCGGTTGGCCCAGCTGTTTGGTAACCTGCTGAATAACAGTAGCAAGTACACCAGCTCGGAAGGCACCATCTCGCTAACCGCAAAGCGCCTCGACGGCGAGGTGTTGGTGACTGTTAAGGACAACGGCGCCGGCATACCGCAAGACAAGTTAGACAGCATCTTCGATATGTTCATGCAGGTCGATCGGACTTCGGAGCAGTCGCAAGCCGGGCTCGGCATCGGGCTGACGCTGGTGAAGCGTTTGACGGAGATGCACGGCGGATCGATCGAAGCGAGAAGCGCCGGCGAGGGACAAGGAAGTGAGTTTATCGTGCGATTACCGATTCTTAGTAAGCCGGGGGTTTTATGCGAACCCGAGACTGCGGTCGAGTCGTCTTCTGAACGCCGCATTCTAATCGTCGACGACAATCGCGACTCCGCCGATTCGCTGGCGATGCTGTTGGAGATCACCGGTAACAAGACTTACCTCGCGCACGACGGTGTGGAAGCACTCGAAGCGGCTGAGAAGTATCGTCCCGAAGTCGTGTTGCTGGACATTGGACTGCCGAGACTTGACGGTCATGAAGTCTGTCGCCGCATACGCGAAAAGTCGTGGAGCAAAAACATTGTGATAATCGCACTCACCGGATGGGGTCAGGAAGACGACCGGCGCAAGTCTGAAGAAGCCGGTTTCAACGGCCATCTCGTGAAGCCCGTGGATTACGACAAGCTGCTGGAGTTGCTAAGCTCTCTGACGTCCCGCTCGGCAACACAGGTTTGAAATGAGATCGATTTTTTCAATCTGTCTTCTAATCCTGGCGACGTCGTTTGTGAGCGCGCAGGAGGTGAAACGGCGTACGGATGTGAGAGAGGCGGAACGCCGATTGTCAGAGAAGGGTTATTGGACGGGGCCGATAGATGGAATTTTGGATCCGGCGACGAGGTCGGCGTTGATAGCGTTTCAGAAGTGGGAAGGCCGTCCGGTTACTGGCAAGCTAACGCTCGAAGAGCTCGACGCGATTCGGACTGCTACACCACCCAAAGCAAGAGACGTTGGGTACGCGCACGTTGAAGTGGACGTAGATCGCCAGGTGCTGCTGATCGTCAACGACGACAATAGCGTCAGAGTTCTGCACACATCGACTGGCAGTGGCAAACCGTTTATGGACCAGGGGCAGATGAGCGTCGCTTACACACCGCGAGGCCGGTTTGTTGTTTATGATAAGACTTTCGGCTGGGAAGACGGTGTGCTCGGATCTGTTTATTACGCGAATTACATCAGCGGGGGCGTGGCGATTCACGGCTATCTCAGTGTGCCGACGCAGCCGGCGAGTCATGGTTGTATTCGGATACCGATGTTCGCGGCTCGTGAAGTAAGTAAGTTACTGCCGGTCGGAACGATCGTGCTGGTCTACGATAAAGTCTCTTTCGTTTCCGCGAGGGAGTGGGCTGAAAATCCGAAACTCAAAGAAGCCGCGTTAGCGAATGGCGCTCAGCAGTAAATTCTTAGTTGGTTGCGAGGAAGGCGATCAGTGCCGGCACGAGCAACCAAAGCAGTCCCTTCACCAGAAAGAACATGAAGCCCAGGAAGCCGAGTCGTTTGATCCAGGTCGCTACCTTCATCGTCGTATAACTGGAACGATAAACCAGAAAGACTCCAATCACAAACAAGCTCAGACTGGTTCCTCATGTGCTTTTTGTGCCTTTTTTGTGGCCTAATTTTCCAACACAAAGAACCGCGAGACAGTATCCGAAAACACAGCTAACTCGGCGGGTGAACGAGAAACTTTCTTACCATCGGAATCAGTGAGTATCTCGGCCAGAGTCGCTCCGTAAGTAGCCTTATTCAGGTTGTTATCGAAGTTGATGCCGACATTCTTGAGCCTGTTTTTGAGGTCGACACTTTGCAGGCGGCCGTCGTCGAAAACGTAAGAGAACACGTCGGCGACCGGTACCACTTCCTTTTCTTCAGTCTTGATTTCCCCGATCGGGCCAGCCACCGGAGCCTTCTCGCGATCAAACATGAAGCCCGCCTTTTCCAAAAACCGATCGGCTGACTTGTCGTTCATGAAGAGCAGGATCACGTTGAACGAGCGAACGTGTAGTTGGGGACGTCCGACTTGCATAGCAGCCATGTGAATGTACCCTGCGTGGCTCCATTTCCCGTTGGGGAGACGGCGTGTAACAACGCCATAGCCTTGGCCGACACCATTAATTAATAATCCAACTGTCTTCACCTCAGTAATAACGGCGACCGCCGTTGCTCTAGACAGCAGGGCTTTCGGAATGCGCGCATCCGGCTGGGCCATAGCTGACTCCAACACGCTCGCCGCGTTCCGCGATCGCTCGACCGCCTTCATGGGCACAGGCTTCTGGGCCACGTTTGTGTAGGCCAGGAGCATTAAGAGAACGAGAGCTAGCTTCATTTCTTATTCTTCTTTTCACTTTCGATTTCTTTGCCGGTTGCACCGCGCAGCAACGCGAGGACGTTTCGATAGTTGTCTTTGTGAGCTTGGATCAGTAGTCCACCTTTCTTCCCATCAGCAATTTCGTACTCGATGCTGACATAATGTTTCACGTTCTCATTAAACATCGCGAGCGCGGCAACCGGATGCACAAGTATCCCCAGCGCCACCCACCTCGCCACATGCCTCGTCGCCTCGCGCCCATAGCTGATCGACGTCA
>DATENQ010000345.1:0-6550 GCA_035275005.1 Pyrinomonadaceae bacterium
GGTATCAGAGAAGCTACGCCTTCTCGACTTACATCTACCGGATCGCGACCAACCTGGCGATTAGCGAACTCAGAAAACGAAAACGCCGCAAGCTCGTCTCGCTGACGGGGTTCTTTCAACCCAGCGATGGCGCCGAAGCGAGGGAATTCAATCCCCCCGACCTGCGCCCATTGCAGGACTCGGAGCTCGTCGACACGGAACGACGCAGTGCGGTGCAACGTGCTATCAGCACGCTTCCGGAGAAATACCGCGCGCCTCTGATTCTGCGTGACGTTGAAGGGCGCAGCTACGACGAGATCGCGCGTATTCTGGAAACAAGCGAGGGCACAGTGAAGTCGAGAATCAGTCGGGCCAGGGGCTTTCTGCGCGAGAAGATGCGGGCCTATTTGTAGGTGAAGAAGTTATGAGAAAAAACAATTGTGGAGTGGTTCGTCAGGAACTTGATGAGTTGAGCCTGGATGAAGCGTGCAGCTCATCTACGGCCGCGCACCTGCGCGAGTGTGGCGAGTGCCGTGAGTTTCAGCAGCAGCAAACCAGGTTGCGGCAGATTGTCGGCAGTCTCGGCACCGTTGCGGCGCCGGCGGATTTTGATTTCCGTTTGCGAGCGCGGCTCGCGAATGATTCGAACAGCGCGTCTTACTTGCCGATTATGCGGCGTGGGTTTGCATTGGCGACTGTGTTGGCCGTCTTTGCTACGGGCGCGTTCCTCGTGAGAAACGTTTGGAATCGGCCCGCGACAACAGGAGTAGCTTCCACTGGTAACCAGCCGGCTGCCGTTCCTGAATCGCCAAAACAGGTTGAGCCGAGTAAAGCAACTCAGGACAATACCTCGCGGCAACAACTGGCAGTGAGCAATCCAGAGAAGCATCCGCAAACAGTCAAAAACGATCGACCTTTATCAACAACACCGAAGTCACCGCGGCGTCTCGTGGCTGAAGATTTCAGCAGCAAAGGCGCAACGGTGATAAGCGGACAAGAAGCAGTTAGCGGCTTCGAAGTCCCGCTCGATGCGTCGTTGCAGTCGTTCAAAGTCTCACTCGATGACGGCCGCGGCAATGCGCGCACGATTTCAGTTCCGACGGTTAGTTTTGGTTCAGAGCGGATGTTGCAAACTGGAAATCAGTTTGCACCGAAACGAGTTTGGTAAACAGGCATCGATAGGAAGTATTTGAAGATGACTGTACGAAAGTTAATAAGAGTCACAACGTTTGCCTGCGCATTGTTTTATTGCGCGGCTGTCATCGCCGTCGGGCAAGCTCCCGCGCCGTCGCCAAAGAAACCCGCGCCTGCGGTGAAGACCAGCGCAGGGAAGTTACCGGCTGCGCCGCAAGTTGTAACGATAATTCATCGCATCAACGGACTGAAGATGTTTCGCCTGTTGCTGCGATCCGAGCAGCAGGTGCAGTCAGTTGCCTCACTCGATTGGGCTTTCAACCTGATGGACGACGTTCATACCAACGTCATTGCCGGTCTGGCGATGGACGATGGCGAAACGATTGCCGCATGGCTGCCTGAAGCTGAAGTCGAGTTTGGACCACCGGATATGATAGCGCCGGTAGCGCCGCCGACCCCGCGTGTACCGAAGCCGCCACGCGCTCCTCGTGTCGGGGTTTTCAATAACAGTCCTGACATCACGGTTATCGGACCTGAAGGGAAACGACTCGCCGCGAAGTACGTCGGACTCGATGCCGTTACAGGACTCTCGATACTTCGTCTCGTAAACAAAAACGCAGTCCCTGCGGGCGCGACCAAAGACGAACCGTTGAATACTGGTGAGACAGTTTTGTTGTTTAGTCCCGAGCCCGTTACGAAATCACGAGCGCTGTTGCGTGGGAGTCTCTACGCTCGCATGGGCGCGATTGAAGGTCGCATACAAGACGTGATGCCCGCGCCATCAGGCGGCATCGCGCGATTCAAAGTGAGCGCTCCGAAGCTGTCACACGCAAACATCGGTGGCGTTGCGCTTAACGAAGCGGGCGAGACGATCGGCATCGTCGACGGTTTGGAAGGAAACGAAGCGAGCATTCTTCCGGCGGCTTTGATCAGGCGTGCGGCGCAACGTGTGTTGGAACAACAGGCAAGCGTGCCGCGACCGTGGCTCGGCGTGAAAGGCGAGGCCGTCACAGCACTCAATCTCGATCAGATCCGGAATCACGGTTGGGCGTTACAACGCGCCGAAGCGTTGGCCGACAAACATCGCGGAATATTGCTGACGTCGATTGTCCCCGACAGTCCGGCTGCAAAGGCGGCTCTACGAGCCGGTGACGTGATCTTGAAAGTCGACGATAACTGGATTCGAAGTGCTGACGACTTTACGTGGTGGCTTGAACAGGCTGGTCCAAGTAGTTCGGTGGAATTCACGGTGACTCGTCCGGATCGTCCAGCGGAGGAGCCGTTGAATGTTAAGTTGAGCGAGAAGTTGGACCCGATGTTTAGTTTCAGCTTGCGCCGGCCGGCAGTGCAAGGCTTCTCGTTGTTTGAACAGGGCATTGAGACTATCGCTCTCAAACCTCCAGTCGCATCACAACTCGGCACGACTGCTGGTCTGCTCGTGGTCTACGTCGAGCCTCTGACAGCAGCCTCTGAGGCCGGCCTGCAACCCGGTGACGTCATCCAGGCAATCGACGGCAAACCTGTCTCTTCTTTTAAACCCGCGACGCAACCAACCTCTTTCACCTTCGAGATCGTTCGCAACAAAGAAAAACTCGTCGTTGTTGTCCCCCCGAAGAAGAAGTAGATCACAGATAAACGCGGATCCGCGTGAATCCGCGTTTATCTGTGGCTAAAAAATCATTTAGTTCACGATCCGAATGCCGCCAGTGCGATCCTGGATCGCGAAGCCTTGATCAAACGTGCTTGAACTGAACGCGCCGGAAGGAACCGTAACCACTCCATCAATGGTTACAATCGTTCCCAACGGCAGACTGCGCGCTTCAGCAATCGAGATAGTCTTCGGATCCGGTGATCCTGAACTAATTGGACCAGGAATAAACGTGACAAGCAGAGTGACGAGGATGAGTATTCGCAACATGCTAATTCTCCTTTTTGATTTGAGGGACGGTTAAGCCACAACTATCGTTAAGCTGTTAACCGTAATGTTACGGGTTTGGTGCCTTTTGTGCCTTTTTGTGGCAGATGTTAACCTAGCGGCCCATGTTCCCCGAGGCTGTTGCCCGTTATCACGATCTGCTCGCAAATCAGGACCTGGCCGAAGCGTCGCGCGCTTTGCTTGACGAGGGTTTGGAGAACGCCAAACTCATATTCGGCGGTCGCCGGCTTTCACCATATCTCCGCCCGCACTTTGTTTCCGAAACAGACTTCGCGCGCATCTGCCAGATCTGCGAAACCGTCTGGTCCGCGATCCAGAAGGTAAAGGACGCGGCCGTCGCGGACCCAGGCGTTGTCGACGATCTCGGCTTAACCGAAATCGAACGTGATCTCGTTTCGATCGATCCGGGTTACGTCGCCGTTTCACCAACTTCTCGACTCGACTCGTTTCTGACAAAAGCTGCCTACAGCTTTGTCGAGCTCAACGGCGAGAGTCCCGCGGGTATCGCTTACGCCGATGCTGCGTACGACATCTTTTCGTCGTTGCCGGTGATGAAAGAGTTTGCGGTTGATTACAACGTGCGTCCGATGTATGGCAGGCAATACATGCTCGACGTCCTGCTCAGCTCGTATGAGGAATATCTGGGCCGCAAGCCTGAGCGTCCGCCTTGTATCGCGATTGTCGATCTTGCCGGAGTGCCGACAGTCAAAGAGTTTGAGCTCTTCCGAGAGTTCTTCGAGAAAGCTGGCTATCCATCGGTGATCTGCACGCCACAGGAACTCGAATTCACAAACAACCGCTTAAGCGTGTCGGGCCAGGACATCGACATCGTTTACAAACGCCTGCTCGTGAACGAGTATTTACCGATCATTCGAGAATACCCGGCGCTGCTCGACGCGTATCGCGCCGGCGCGATCTGCATGGTGAACAGTTTTCGCTCGAAGCTGATTCACAAGAAGGCGCTCTTCGCCGTGCTGACAAATCCGCGTCATGCCGGTTTGTTTTCTGAGAAAGAACTCGAAGCGATCCGTTCACACGTGCCCTGGACGCGCTCGGTGAGAAACGAACAAACCGATTACTTCGGCCGCAGCGTCGACCTGCTCGAGTTTATTCGCGGCAACAGCGAGCGGCTGGTGCTAAAGCCTAACGACGATTACGGCGGTCACGGAATCACGATCGGTTGGAACGTTGACGAAGCCGGCTGGGACAAGGCGATTCAGGATGCGCTTGCAAACGGCGATTATCTCGTTCAGGAACGTGTGCCCACTGCTCGCGAGACTTTCCCGGCGCTGACTGACGAGGGGCGCATCGAGTTTGCGGAACAGTTGGTGGATCTCGATCCATTGCTCTTCAACGGCAAGGTGGGCTCGGCGTTCACGCGCCTTTCATTCACGGAACTGGCGAACGTGAGCTCGGGCGGTGGCATGGTGCCCACTTACATCATCAGCCAAAAATGAGCCACAAAAGGCACAAAAGCACAAAAGGACATAAGTGGCTCGCAAAATCTTTTGTGACTTTTGTGCTTTTTTGCGGCTACAATCGCGGAGGAGAATCCAATGGCTGACGAAGACGACAGAAGGATTGAATCGCCTGAAGAGCGGCGAAACTACGATCGCTCGCGGCTGATTGTGGACGTTTTCTTTGACGGCAAGGATGTTACGGGTGTCGCCAGTACAAAAGACATCAGCCCCGGCGGCCTCTACATGAACACGCAGGCTGAGATTCCCGAAGGCTCACTGCTGCTCGTGCGCATACCGTTTCGCAGCGACGTGCAGGCGGTTTGTAACGCGGTGGTGGTTTACAGCAACCCGGGCCGGGGTGTTGGTTTGAAGTTCCAGGGATTGTCGGATGAAGTCCGCGCGATCCTGGAGCGAGAAGTTTCGAATGGCTGACACGTGGGAAGAACTTCCGGAAGCTACGAGAGATCTTCTAAGGGGAAAGCTCGTCGGCTTATGGGGCGCGGCAACCGACGCCGAAGCCTTCGATTCCTGGCCGCTTGACAAGAAACAGGCGCTACTGTTGCTGTTAGATCGAATTCAGTGCAAAGGGCTCTGGCATCTCGTCAAACGAGTAACTAATGTTTATGGTGAAGGCGGCGTCGGGCTACAATTCGAAGCGTGGCCGATGATTGAGTCGACCTTGTCGCGACGGCGAGATTTCACGCGCCGGTTTGCGAATCACAGCGATACGAGCGGCGGTTTTTACGAAAAGCAGAGAGGCGAGGCGATCCTGCACTTCCTGTTTCAGGAAGGTGAGCCACGAACCTGGTACGTGCACTTCGATCTTTATAGTCCGATACACTCACCGGGCAGCGCCTGGCGACACCTGCGGCACGAAATGCTGAGTAAGGTAAAGCCTGACTGGCGGAAGATCGCAAAATCTTTGAATACGTAAGTGGCCGATGGAAAGAGGGCAAATGTTCGATCAATTTACACTGGGCATCGAAGAGGAATTTCAGATCGTTGATCCGCAGACGCGCGAATTGCGCTCGCATGTCGCGGAGATTCTCGAAGAGGGCAAGATGCTGCTCGGCGAGCAGATCAAGCCCGAGATGATCCAGTCGATGGTGGAAGTAGGCACGGGCATTTGCCGCAACATCCAGGAAGCACGCACTGACATCACTCGTCTTCGCAGCATCATCGCCGGACTCGCGAAAAAGAACGGACTGACAATCGTCGCCGCTTCAACGCATCCGATCTCACACTGGCAGGATCAGAAAATATTCGACGACGAGCGGTACGAGCTGCTCGTCCAGGAACTGCAAACTGTTGCGCGCTCGTTGTTGATCTTCGGGCTGCATGTTCACGTGGGTATGGCTGATCGCGAGCGCGCTATTCAAATCATGAACGCGGCGCGATATTTCCTGCCGCATGTCCTCGCGCTGTCGACGTCGTCGCCGTTCTGGATGGGCCATAATACCGGACTGAAATCATATCGCACTGAGGTTTTCAAACAGTTTCCGCGCACCGATATTCCGGATCACTTTGATTCTTACAGCGGGTTTCAACGCTATGTCGATTTGCTGATCAAGACGAAGTGCATCAACGACGGGAAGAAGATTTGGTGGGATATTCGTCCGCATCCATACTTTCCGACGCTCGAGTTTCGTGTTTGCGATATTCCGACGCGTGTCGACGACACGCTGGCGATTGCGGCGCTGTTTCAGGCGATCGTGGCGAAGTTGAATAAGTTGATTGATAAGAATTTGGGGTTCCGTCTGTATCGACGAATGTTGATCCAGGAGAACAAGTGGCGCGCCGTGCGCTACGGGCTGGAAGGGAAGTTGATCGATTTCGGGAAACAGACCGAAGTGCCCGTGCGCGACCTGGTGCATGAGTTATTGGAGTTCGTCGACGATGTAGTTGATGAGCTTGGTTCGAGGAAAGAGATCGAGCACGTCCATACGATCCTTCAGCGCGGCACGTCAGCGGACCGGCAACTACAGATCTATCGCGAGACAAACGATCTCAAGGCAGTGGTTGATGATTTGATCAAGTTAAC
>DATENQ010000346.1:0-6921 GCA_035275005.1 Pyrinomonadaceae bacterium
AATCTAATTTCAGATCTGCGTAATCCGCGTTAATCTGTGGCTTAACTATTCCGAGAATACATCTTGATGATGCGCACGATTGCTTCGCGACAGACTTTGCAGAAGTGATCGGTGCGGGAAAACATGATGCAATCGATTTCCGGACGGTAGTAACCGCGCGCTTCGTACATTGCTCCTTCAAACGCTCCCACGTGTCCGAAGTGCTTCTCTGCGGCAAACATTTTCTTTTCGTGTTCCAGTTCCTCGCGGAACAGTGCTTCCATCTCTTCTTCGGGACGCTTGTCTTTCCGCAACTGCGCGCGCCGTTTCTGGATCTCGCGTGAGTAGGCCTCGAATTCTTCCTTGTTCCATGGCGTCGGTATCGGCGTAGTGTCTGCGAAAGGTGAAGCGAGGTGACGCCACTTCAACGTGCTGACGTCAAGGAGTGCGGTCACGTTTGGTTCCCATGGCTCGACTCGATCCGTTGCTGGAGCGTAAGAGACTGACGATGTGTAGTACTCGTCGGCGAGTCCGGCGAAGTGGTGTCCAAACTCGTGCACGAAGACGTAGTTTGCGAAAGCATTGTCTGAAGCGACTGTGCTGTAGAGATTGAAGATTCCGCCGCCGCCGTATGTTCGACCGTTAACCAGCACTTCGATGAACTCGTACGGCGCAAACTGTGCGGTCCTTCGCAGCGAGCGATTGTCGAACGTCAGCACGTATCTTTCCGATCCAAAAGCGTCGTACGTGGCGCCGAGAGGCGAGTCGCGGTAGATGCCGGTTGAAGGTCTAGAAATACCGGATTCGGCTGCCGGCGGACTGAGCGCCCAAACGTTGAAGCTCTTGCGATTCTCTTTGAACGGCGAGGTCGAGAAGAGCACTTCGGTGAGACGGCGCGCGTCAGCTTCAAACTTTTTTGCCTCCGCGGCGGTGTAACCGTCGCCGAGAATCAGGAAGTCGACCCTGGTTTCGGGGTCACCAGTCTTCTGAATCGTGATCACCGGCGCAGGCGGCGTCTGTTTCGAGCGATCGATAAACTGGTCTGACGGATCGATCGTTGTGGTCCAGATGTCCTGGAAGACGTTCTTTGCGTCACGCTTTTTCAAGATGATGCTGACTGGCGCTGTCGGGGCAGGGAAGCGCATCGACTCCTGAAATGTGCGCTTTAAGGTCTTGGCCTCGTCAGTCGTTTCCCACTCGCCGTAGATCGACGCAAAGCCGCGCGAATATAGAAGCTCTTTTGTCTTCGCGTCTCGAACCTCAAACAGGTATTTACCGAGATTCGACGAATCGATCGCCTGCGCGGGATCTCCCGGCCACGGCAGCGGCTCAATCACCACCCGGTCAACGCTAAACACCTCTTGGGACGCATCGCCGGTGTAGTAATAATCCAGCCGCATCGTCTGCGTAGCGGCGGCGGCAGTGGAAACGAACAATAAAAGGACAGTCAGGATCAGTATTGGTTTAATCATAACGGAAATAATACAGTATACTGTGAGACTTTATGGCTAGCGTCCTCGAGATCATCCCACTCGGCGGTATCGGCGAGTTTGGAATGAATTGTATGGCTGTGCGTTACGGCGACGAGATGTTGATTCTCGACGCCGGGATGGGTTTTCCTGAGGAAACGGCTTATGGTGTCGATGTTTCGATACCAAATTTTAGTTTTCTCGACGAGTACAAAGACGATATTACCGCGATTGTCCTCACGCACGGACACGAGGATCACCTTGGTGCGCTCCCGTACCTGCTGAAAAAGTTCAACGTTCCTGTTTACTGTTCGCACTTCACCGCCGGCCTGGCGGAGAGCAAACTCGAAGAGCACGATTTGCTCGGCAACGTGCTGCTGCACCGCGTCGAGCCGCGAGACGTTGTTGACATCGGGGCCTTCCAGGTCGAGTTCATTCGCGTTTCACACTCGCTCGTCGACTGCTTCTCACTCGGCATCAAGACGCCTGTCGGCACCATCATTCATACCGGCGATTACAAAGTAGACGAGACACCGGTGATTGGCGAGCCGATCGATCTACGCTCGTTTCGACGTTACGGACAGGACGGCGTACTGGCGCTGCTCTCCGATTCGACGAATGCGACAGTGCCTGGTCGAACGCCGTCGGAGCGTGCGGTGATTCCGGCGTTTGAAGAGATCTTCTCGGAGGCGAAGGGGCGCATCATCGTCGCGGCGTTTGCGTCGTCGATTCATCGGTTGCAGATCGTGCTCGACGTGGCGCAACAGTTTAATCGCCACGTCTGTGTGCTCGGTCGTTCGATGCAGAAGAACGTTGAGGTAGCGGAACGACTCGGCTATCTCGATATTCCCGACGGCCTGCTCGTTTCACTCAACGAAGCGAAGACGATGAGCGACTACGAGATCGTGTTTCTCGTCACGGGCTCTCAGGGGGAATCGCGGGCGGCACTGTCGCAGATGGCGATGCAGAGTTACAAGGGCTTGATGGTCGAGGAAGGCGACACCGTGGTGTTGTCGGCGCGCATCATTCCCGGTAACGAGCGATTGATCTCGCGCATGATCGGGTTCATTTACAAACGCGGCGCCAACATCATTGAGGAGAAACGGCGGCTGGTCCACGTCAGCGGTCATGCTTCGCAGGAAGACATTCGCATTATGACTGAAGCGGTGCGGCCGAAGTTCGTGGTGCCGATTCACGGCGAGTATCGCATGTTGTTTCGTCACAAGGAGTTTGTGAAAAACCATCTCGGATATTCGGAAGAGAATATTATTCTGATTGAGAACGGCGATGTGCTGGAGCTCGACGGTGAACGTGCGGCAGTGATCGACAAGCGTGAGATCGGGCGGACCTTTATTGACGAGAGTGGATTCCAGGAGATCAATAGCGAGACGGTGCGCGAGCGCAAGCAGCTAGCTTATGAGGGCGCGGTGACGGTTGTGGTCACGGTTGATGAAGAGTCAGGCGAGCTCGACGGCGAACCGAAGATCCTGGCGCGCGGCGTCCGCGGGTTGGGTGGCGGAAATGGTTTTGGTGGCCGCCCGGAAAATTATCTGCTTGAAGATGCGAAGCGTGTAGTGACGTCGGCAATTGCGGGCGCGTCGCGGCAGACGCTTAAGGACGAGACACTTTTGAAGGAGCACGTGCGGGTTGAGTTGAAGCGCTTTATCCAGAAACAGACCGGCGCCCGGCCTGTGATCACGCCGGTTATAGTGTTGATTTAGCCACAGATTACACGGGTTAAAATACGGATTGGGTTATTGGACCAACAAAGTCGTGATGATCACGGGCGCGTCTTCCGGGATCGGGAGGGGGATTGCGCTTGAAGTGGCATCGCGTGGAGCGAACGTTGGACTGTTGGCGCGGCGGGAAGAGCTGCTGAATGAGATCGTTGCCGGGGCGAAGCAGCGGAATGTCGGGGCTGTTGCTGCCGCCGCTGACGTGCGCGACGTTAAGGCCGTCCGGGAAGCTGCCGACCGCTTTCGCAAAGAGCTTGGTCCAATCGACGTCATGATCGCAAACGCCGGTATCGGCACTTCCGACCACGCTACTCGCCTGACCCCGGAACACGCTGCAAACGTCATGGGTATCAACGTCCTGGGCGCCGTTAACAGTGTTGCGGCAGTTATGCCCGAGATGGTTGAACGTAAGCAGGGCCGTTTGGTGGCGATCTCGAGCTTGGCTGCGTATCGTGGGTTGGCCAAGTCGGCGGCTTACTGTGCGAGCAAAGCGGCGCTGTCGTCTTACTTTGAAAGTCTCAGAATCGATCTGCGCCATACAGGCGTCGGTGTGACTATTATTTATCCCGGCTTCATCAAGACGGACCTGACTGCCGGGCGTCACGCGAAGATGCCTTACTTGATGGAGCTCGAGGACGCGGTGAAGAAGATCGTTTCAGCCATCGAGCGTGAAAAGAAGAGTTATGCGTTTCCATGGAAACTCGCAACGATTGTACGCGGGTGTATGCTCATGCCCCCGAAAATGTACGACTGGATTGCGGAAAGAAATTCGTTTCGAGAATAGATTCCGATCACTATGACCATCCTTCAAGCTATCGTCCTCGGCATCGTTCAGGGTCTGACAGAATTCATCCCGGTTAGTTCAACGGCACATCTCGTTTTTGCTGCGCGCCTGGTCAATCTTTACGGCGGCGTTGATAAGACATTACAGGCCGAGCAGACCACGGCTACCATTGCCGTTATTCAACTCGGCACGCTGCTCGCCGTCCTGATCTACTTTTCGCGCGATATCGTTAATATCCTCCGCGCGTTTATTTCGGACCACCTCGCTTTGCTTCGCGGTCGCACCACGCCCGGTGAACCTAAATTTTCACGCGATGCGTGGCTCGGTTGGCTCGTGATCATCGGTTCGCTGCCGGTCGGAATCGTGGGACTTTATTTGAAGAAACTAATTGAAGGCCCGTTCACGAAAAACCTGTGGGTGATCGCGACGATGATGATCGTCGTCGGTGTATTGTTGACGATCGCCGAGTTGGTCGGGAAGAGAAGTCGCGACATGAATCAGCTCACGATCAAAGACGCGCTTGCCGTCGGTTCGGCGCAAGTGCTGGCGCTGATTCCGGGTTCGAGTCGTTCAGGTTCGACGATCATGGGTGGGTTGTTTGCCGGGCTGAATCGTGAAACGGCAGCGCGGTTTTCGTTTCTGCTTTCAATCCCCGCGATCGCGGCGAGTGGTTTACTCGAATTGAAAGAGGCGACGGAGAAGCTCCCGGCCGGCAGTTACGGTTCGCTGGCGGTGGCGACAGTGGTCTCCGGCGTAGTTGGTTATGCGTCGATCTGGTTTCTGCTGCGATATTTGCGGACGCACTCGACAGGAGTGTTTATAGTGTATCGTGTGATTGTAGGCGGGCTAATCCTCGCGGCCTTGTCGTTCGGGTATATCTCGGCAAGTATCTAGATCCTTTCACGCAAAGGCGCAAAGCAGACGCAAAGAGATCGTAAAAACCACTTTGCTTCCTTTGCGTCTTTGCGTGAAAATGCCAACCGTGAAAAAGGGGTGATTGGTAAATGAGTGATTCTTCCCAGCGACCACGGAGCCCGCGCATTCCGGTTGAGTTTGCTTTGGACGTTGAAGGCACAGACGCTTCGGGAAATGCTTTTCAAGCCAAAGCGAAGGCCACAAAGATCAGTAATCGCGGCGCCACGCTGCTAATCGACGTTGATGTGCCCGTCGGCTCGACCGTAAAGTTGACGCCATCGTCAGGCGGCACGCTTACGGCGGAAGTTAACGGCTCGTGGATCGATGATATCGATGGCGACAGGCGCATCGGAGTTAAGCTGCTCGATGCTAATGGTTGGTTTGCTGAATAAATGAAAGCCAAACGCTGGATCGTGCGCGAGCATGATGCCGAAAGGGCCGCCTCACTGGCACGCGTTCTGGGTGTCTCACCAATTCTGGCTGCTCTTCTCATAAATCGTGGATACGCCGACGAGCGCGCTGCGCGCGTTTTCCTTTCTCCAACTTACGATCAACTTCACGAACCGTATGACATGCTCGGCATGAGAGAGGCCGTCGCTCGTTTGCGACGCGCGGTCGAAACCGGCGAGCGGGTTTTGATCTACGGCGATTACGACGTCGACGGCACCACTGGAACCGCCGTGTTGCTGCGTGCTTTGAAACTGCTCGGCGGGCAAGTCGGCTTTCACATCCCGCATCGTTTCACCGAGGGTTACGGCATTCAGCAGGCAGCACTCGAAAAAGCCACCGCCGATGGTTACAAACTCGTCGTCAGTATCGACTGCGGCATTCGCGCTCACGAACCGCTTTACTGGGCGCGTGACAACGGTCTCGACGTGATCATCACCGATCACCATCTACCTGATGAAAAAGAAGGTGCTCCGCCTGCTTTCGCCGTGCTGAATCCGAACCAGGCTGGATGCGAGTATCCCGACAAGCACCTTGCCGGAGTCGGTGTCGCTTTCAAGCTGGTGCACGCGTTGTTTCGCGAGTACGGGCGCGAGGCGCAAGTGCCTGCGTTTATGAAAGTTGTCGCGATCGGGACCGTTGCCGACGTGGCCAAACTCACGGGGGAAAACCGCACCATCGTATCTATCGGTCTAAAGGACCTGGCGCAGGTTGCCAATCCCGGTTTGCGCGCGTTGATCGACGTTGCCGGTTGCGGAGACGGCAAGGGCATGACAGCATACGATCTGGGCTTCCGGCTTGGCCCACGCATCAATGCTGCCGGACGCATGGACGCGGCACGTGCCGTCGTCGAGCTCTTTGATACTCGCAACACCGACGAAGCGCGCCGGCTCGCGAATCACCTCGACACCCGCAACGAAGAGCGAAAAACAGTGGAACAGCAGATCATCGATCTCGCTATTGCAGAAGTGAAGGATCCTAAGGACTGCTACGTCGCGGTGATCGCGGGCGAGGGTTGGCATCGCGGCGTGATCGGGATCGCGGCGTCAAAAATTGCGGAACGGCTTAATCGCCCGTGCGTTGTGTTATCTATTGACGGTGAGATGGCCCACGGCTCTGGACGCAGCATCGAGGCTTATCACCTTCTGAACGGCCTTACTGCTTGTTCCGATCTGTTTGAGAAGTTTGGCGGGCACTCGCACGCCGCGGGCATCACGATCCGGCCCGAGCGGATTGAAGAGTTTCGCCGCCGTTTGAATGACCATGCTGCGTCGTGTTTGACGACAGACGATTTAGAACCGCTCGTAAAGATCGATCTCGAGCTGAAACCTGAAAGCGTGACATTTTCTCTGGCCCGGGAACTGAACGCTCTGGAACCTTTCGGCGCAGGTAACCCGCGGCCGGTGTTTGTGACTCGCAAACTGCGACGCTTGTCGGAGCCGGTTGTAATAAAGGACAAGCATTTGAAGTTTCGTCTGGCGGGCCCGCAGAACCGGCCGCTGGAAGCAGTTTGGTGGAACTGCGTGGAGACGCCCGGGCAAACTCCCGACTTGAACGGCAGCATCGAACTCGCCTACACGCTCGAGACAAG
>DATENQ010000347.1:0-15484 GCA_035275005.1 Pyrinomonadaceae bacterium
TAGGGGCGGCACTCCGTGGCCGCCCGTGGTGTGAATATCTATTCCTGTGGCGGCCTGATCCGAATCGCGTAATCCGGCCAGCAGTTCAATGACGACGGGTCGAGCTCATCCTCATCATCAAACCCAAACACGGTAAACGTCGGCGTGGTGGGTGCAGGCGCCGCAAACTTTGGATCCAGCGCCTTCGCAATCTGATCGCGAGCATCCGCCAGGTGCGCGCGTGTTTGGCGATCGACCGCACGCGGCATGGCAACGTTGATCGCCGCACTCAAGTCACGCAACTCCGCCTTGATTAGCGCGCGATAGTCGTCCGTCACTGCCGGTCGCACGTTCAACTTGTTCGACAGCAGATCGATATACGAGTTTTGCAGGTTGCGCCTGTAAACATCGATGCGGACTGGTCCACCTTCGAGCTCACTCCAGATCCCGCGGCGCAGCTCTGACATAAAGTCCGCCGGCTTATAAGCCGCCGACCCATCGATCGCTTCCTGCTCAACCAGACGATCGAAACGCGCATTGCTCAACAACGAGCTCAGTACTCGCTCCTGCGCCACATTCACTCGCGCCACGGCGCCTGCCGGTTCGATACGTCTCAGAATCTCGGGCTTCAACGCCCACGACGGCGTCGCAAACGCGTTCTCGTTCAAAAAGCGCACCGCCGCAGCTTGTTTTTCTTTGGGCACGATGACGAAGCGCACGCCGTCCTGCCCGTTATGTTTCTGTTGCGAGTTGAAGCCGCCCACAATTCCGGTGACGTGATTCAACTCAAGCGCCCACTGACCAAGCATGCGAGCATAAAGCTCTCCCAGATCGTCATAAGGCTCGCCCATGTGAGAAGTCGCAGGCAAAAGCATATCGGCGACTCGCTTCAGATTTTTGATACCGAGTCCGGTAGCAACAATCGCATCAGCATCACCGACAGCTTCGGTGTTCTCACCCGGATCGGAGCCTCGCGCGTTAAAGGTGGAGAAACGCAAATATGATTTTGTATCCTGTTCCCTGGCCCAATCATTGAGCGTCTTCTTTTCGTCGTCCGGAGTCTGTGCGCCCGGAATCGGCTTGTAGCCCCACATCGTGGCCCACTTGTCGTAAGGTCCAATTTGCGGAACCAGGAGCTCGGGCGGAATGTTGTCTTCCGGCTGGGCCACGTAGTTGAAGCGCGAGTAATCCATGAGGGTGGGCGTGTGACTCATGGTCTTGAGCCACTGTGCATCGCGAACCTTCTCTACCGGGTAGGTCGCGCTCGCCTTCATGTTGTGTTGAAAACCGAGTGTGTGTCCGACCTCATGCGCGATCACATACTCAACCAGGCGTCCCATCAGGTCATCCGGCAACGGGAGCTTTTTGGCGCGCGCGTCGAGTGGTCCAGCTTGCAAAAAGTACCAGGTACGCGCGAGGTTCATCACGTTGTGATAGTACTGAATATCCGACTCGAGTATTTCGCCGGTGCGCGGATCGCTCACGTGTGGTCCCGAAGCATTCTCAATCGTCGACGGAAGGTAGCGTATAACTGAGTAACGCGAATCTTCCGGATCCCAGTTCGGATCTTCGGACTTTGACGGCGCTTCCTTCGCAATGATCGCGTTCTTGAAGCCCGCTGCTTCGAAAGCAGGCTGCCAATCTTCAATTCCCTTCTTGATCCACGACACCCACTTCGCCGGCGTTGCCGGATCGACGTAATAGACAATCGGTTTGACTGGCTCGGAGAGCTCGGCGTTTGGATCTTTCTTTTCGAGACGCCAGCGCGTGATGTATTGGCGCACCGGCGAGCGATGCTCATCAATGCCATAATCGGTTTTGCGGACGGTGAAATAGCCGACACGATCATCGAAAAGTCGCGGCATCATCGGCTTCTCAGGCAGCTTCACCATGCTGTAGTGCATGACGACGGTAGCGTTGGTGCCAGGCCGCATTCCCCCAAACGGATTTGGTGTTGGTATTGGCCCTGGGGCAGCACCACCCGGAGTCATGTCCGGCGGCGAGGTGTAAGTCTGCGAAACTTCCACTTCGATATTCGTCGGAAACGACTTCGTCTTCTCGATGAAGGAGCGTGTGGCGTCGAAACCACGAGCACGCAAACGCGTTCGCGCACTCAACTCGGTGACTTCCGTCGTGAAGAGTCGCGTAACGTCGATTACCGCCGAGTCGTCTTTGCCGAGCGCCTCGATGTTGAACGCCATGATGATGGTGTCGTTGTTCGCAGCCTGGACCGCGCGCGACACCGGCAGTTTCGGATCGGCGACAACGTCGTAAAGCACGTTCCGCAGCAGGATGCGATTTCCCTTCCGCTCCCACTTCACCACTCGATTCCCGGCAGCCTGTCCGCCGTAGCCTACGCCCAGCGTAGTCTTGGCGATCTGGCTCACCCAGAGAAACTCTTTCTGTAGCTCGCTCTTTGGGATTTCGTAATAGATCTTTTCCTTGATCGTGTGGACGGTGAAGATGCCTTCGTCTGACTTCGCTTCTTTCGTGATCACACGTTCGTAAGGCCTGGGTTCAGCAGGTTGCTGATCCGGACGACCGGGACGCTCCTGGCCCGTCGCTGTAGGCGGCGTTGTTGGCGGATCCTGAGGCGAATTGTTCGCCTCCGATCGCGGCGTCACGAGAAATACGGAGATGGCGAAACAGAGAACAAGGATCGAGACAGTGAGATACCGGGATCGCACTTGCATGCGTTAGCTCCTTCCGATTGGCGTATGGATTTGTCGATTACTGGGCCGACACTAACTGAACGGGCAAAACAATAAGCGAAGCCGTGCAGCGCGTCAACGGAGCTTAGGCTTTGCGGCTGAGGAGCGGGGTTTTTGTTTCTTTCTTCTTCGTGACGGCCGGCGTGATGCGGTCGGTGAGCAGTGGGAGCGGATTGATTGCTCCAGTAGTCGTGTAGACACCGAAATGAAGATGGGGCGGTGTGCCTTGTGCATTGCCAGTGGTACCAACGTAGCCCAACACCGTGCGAGTCGTAACGCGATCGCCTACCTCGATTCCCTTCGCGTACGAATCGAGATGCGCGTAGTAGTAAACACGACCGCCAGCGCCGATTACCCAGACTGTTTGACCGCCTAGATTGTTCTCACCAATTTTGTAGATAAAGCCGTTGGTTGCGGAAAGTATCGGAGTTCCGCGCGGGGCGAAAATGTCCTGACCTTCGTGGCGGCGTCCGACGCCGCGGGGTGCTTGCCAGGTGTCTGCGATCGCTTTCTTCGACAAGTTTTCAAGAGGCATTGCGAGCCTGGAGTCAGGCGATTGCGTGTAGAGTTTGGCGACGTGGACGTAGAAAAGCAGCGTGTCTGACGCGCCGGTGATCACAAACAAAAACCCTATGACCGCAAGCATCACGAAGATTCTTAATAAACTCCTTACCCACCGCATGCTCACGTAAACGAACTTTCCTCATGACCGGTTCCAAAATGAATCTGTGTAATCTGTGGATGGCTTGATGCTGTTATCAGTTGCCCTTATTATCTCTGTTCCATGTCCACCCCAAACAGTTATGAGCAGTTTTTAGGGGATTTTCGTGAGACGATCCTGAGCGCTACTGCGCGTCTGCAAGACATAACTCCGGAACAGAGCCGCAGCGGCAGCGCTGAAGACGGGTGGGCGCCAATCGAGGTTCTCGGCCATTTAGTCGACTCGGCCGCGAACAATCACCAGCGCTTTGTGCGCGCGCAGTTTACCGACGATCTCGTCTTTCCGGGTTATGAACAGGACAAGTGGGTCAGCGGGCAAAAGTATAGCGACGCATCCTGGCCGGACCTGGTCCAACTCTGGAGTTCATACAATCTGCACCTTGTCCACGTCGCTTCAGTCATACCCATGGACACGCTAACAAAACCGAGAGCAGTTCATTCGCTCAATGAAATCGCGTTCAAGCTGGTAGACAAAAACGAACCGGCAACGCTCGAATTCCTGGTACGCGACTACGTGGACCACCTGCGGCATCATCTCAATCAGATTTTTGATGACGAAACACAGCACTGAATAGGAGCTTCCAATGGCAGAGTTGACTTACGAACAACTAAGACACAAGAACCTGGCAGAACTGCGTGAGATGGCGAAAGGCAGCGGGAATGAGATCGTGCAGGGCTACACGCAGATGAACAAGGAACATCTGGTCGCAGCGCTTGCGAAGGCCCTCGGCATTCAACACGAGCATCACTCGGTCATCGGCATCGACAAGTCAACCATCAAAGCACGGATTCGCGAGCTCAAAACAAAACGCGAAGCAGCACTCGCGTCGCACGATCACACGCAACTCAAAGTCGTCCGCCGCTCGATCCACCGGTTGAAGCGTCGGATTCACAAAGCCACGGTTTAGTTCTCACGCAAAGGCGCAAAGAAAGCAAAGGAATCCTTGGAAACGGGAATACTTTGCATCCTTCGCGCCTTTGCGTGAAACTTCTTAAGAGTGCATGATTGACACTTCAAAAATTTCAAAGTGAGGTAGCTATGAAGAAGGCTATCAATCTGAGCGTGAATGGCGTCTCTCATACCGATGAGGTCGAGCCACGCATGCTACTCGTCCATTACCTGCGCGATGTTCTGGAACTGACCGGCACGCACGTTGGCTGTGAAACGTCGCTGTGCGGCGCGTGTACCGTGATGCTTGACGGGCAGGCGGTGAAGTCGTGCACGGTGTTCGCCGTGCAGGCTGACGGCGCCACAGTCACGACAATCGAAGGTTTCGCCAAGAACGGCGAGCTGCATCCCGTGCAGGAAGGCTTCTGGGAGAAACACGGATTACAGTGCGGCTATTGCACGCCAGGTATGATCGTCACGGCGGCGCAGTTGCTTGACCGGAATGCTAATCCTTCGCGCGAAGAGATCTGTCATGGTTTGGAAGGCAATCTCTGCCGGTGCACGGGCTACCAGCACATCATCGAAGCGGTGCAATACGCGGCGAAGAAAGCGGGGCAGTCATGACAGACAGTTACGTTGGAAAACGAGTTAAGCGCACCGAGGATCCTCGTCTGATTCGAGGCCTCGCACACTACGTCGACGACATCGCTTTGCCCGGCACGTTGCACGTCGCTTTTGTTCGTTCATACTACGCGCACGCGAAGATCAACAGCATCGACACCGAAGCAGCGCGCTCGGCCCCCGGCGTAGTAGCTGTTTATACAGGCGCGGAGGTCTCAGGCAAAATCGGGCCAGTTCCCTGCGCGGGCGCGTTACCCGACCTGAAAGTTCCCGATCATCGCGTGCTGGCGACGAACAAGGTTTACTTTGTGGGCCATCCCGTCGCGGCGGTTGTGGCCACCGATCGCTACGCCGCGCGAGACGCAGTCGATCTCATCATGGTCGACTACGAAGAGTTGCCCGTCGTCACCGACGTCGAAGAGGCTGCCGCAGGCGGCCCGGTAATTCACGACGCCTTCAGCGACAACATCGCGTACCGGTTAACCTCCGGCGAAGGTGACATCGACGCTGCCTTTGCGGCTGCTGATCGCACCGTCAAACAACGTGTGCTGCACAGACGTCTCGCACCGATCGCGATGGAGCCGCGCGGCGTTCTCGCGCGCTACTTTCCGGGCGAAGAAGAGCTCACGCTTTGGTCGTCAACTCAGATCCCGCATCTCATGCGAACCCAGGTCGCGCTCATGATCGGTATCCCCGAGAACAAGTTGCGCGTGATCACTCCGGAAGTCGGCGGCGGCTTTGGATCGAAGCTGAATGTGTACGCGGAAGAGGCTTTGCTCGGTTGGATCTCGATGCAACTCGGCAAACCCGTGAAGTGGATCGAAACACGGCGGGAAAACATTCAAGCCACGATTCACGGTCGTGGCCAGGTGGGCGATATCGAAGTCGCTTTCAAGAATGATGGCACGCTAACTGGCCTGCGTTACAGCGTGTTCGCGGATCTCGGCGCTTATCATCAACTGTTGACACCCGCGATTCCAACGCTCACGGGACTAATGCTCTCCGGCGCCTACAAAATCCCCGCGATCCAGATGAACATCACCGCCTGCTTCACGAACAAGATGGCCACTGACGCCTATCGCGGCGCGGGAAGGCCCGAAGCAACGTACATCGTCGAACGCGGCCTCGATCTTGTTGCCGCCGAACTGGGCGCGGACCCGGCGGAAGTGCGCCGAAAGAATTTCCCACAGCCAAATGAGTTTCCGTTCCACACGGCCACTGGTCTCGATTACGACAGCGGCGACTACGAGACAGCGCTAGACAAGGCACAGGAGATCGCCGGCTACCAGCAGCTTCGCGAAGAGCAGAAGAAGGGACGCGAAGAAGGCCGTTTGATCGGCATCGGCGTCTCGACGTATGTCGAGATCTGTGCGCTTGGTCCATCGCAGGCGATGCCCGCCGGTGGTTGGGAAAGCGCGACTGTTCGTATCGAACCAACTGGCAAAGTAACGATCCTGACCGGCGCGTCACCGCACGGCCAGGGCCAGGAAACATCGTTCGCGCAGATCGCCGCCGATGAGTTGGGCGTCAACATCAACGACGTCACCGTCATTCACGGCGATACCGGCATAGTCCAGTACGGCATCGGCACGTTTGGCAGCCGCGCCACTGCGGTCGGCGGCACGGCGGTGTACATCGCGATTCAAAAACTGAAAGAGAAGGCACACAAGATTGCCACGCACATGCTCGAGGCCGATGCTTCGCGCGTCTCTTTCGAGGGCGGGAAATATTCGTTTGAAAAGGCAGCGGCAGCAGCAGCCGCGGGAACGTCGGATCCGGTTGTGCCGGTTGGCGAAGCGCCCGCAGGCGCCTTGCCGGAACCGCAAACTGACGGCAAATCGGGTTTGACGCTCCAGGACATTGCCCTCGCCGCGTACGTTGCGAAGAACCTGCCGCCGGACACAGAGCCAGGTCTTTCGGCAACTTACTTCTTCGAACCCAAGAACTTCACGTTTCCGTTCGGCACACACATCGCCGTCGTCGAAGTCGATCGTGAGACGGGCGACATGAAGTGGCTTCGCTACGTCGCGGTCGACGATTGCGGCAAGGTGATCAATCCGATGCTGGTTGACGGTCAAGTACACGGCGGTATCGTTCAATCGATCGGGCAGGCGATGTATGAAGAGGTGGTCTACGACGAGCAGGGACAGCTACTGTCCGGCACTTTGATGGACTACGCGGTACCGCGCGCGTCACACATTCCGAACTTTGAATTGGATCGCACCGAGACTCCTTCGCCCGTGAACCCGCTTGGCGTGAAGGGCGTAGGCGAAGCAGGCACGATCGGCGCGACACCGGCGATTGTCGGTGCGATTGTCGATGCACTGGCGCCGTTCGGAGTAAAGCATCTCGATATGCCGATCAAGCCGGAGAACGTCTGGCGAATTATTAACGGCGGATAACGCGGATAGGAGCGGAATATGATTCCAGTAGAATTTGACTACAAAGTTCCGGCAACACTCGATGAGGCGGTCGCGTTGCTCGCAAGCGATCTCGACGGCGCGAAAGTTCTGGCAGGCGGGCACAGTCTCATTCCCGCGATGAAGCTGCGACTCGCGCAGCCGCAGTTGCTCGTCGACATCGCACGCATCAAGTCGCTCGCATACATTCGCGAAGAGGGCGATCAGATTCTCATCGGCGCCACGACGACCCACTATCAATTAGAATCTTCAGATCTGCTGAAAACGATCTGCCCGCTGTTGCCTGAATGCGCGCGAAGCATTGGCGACGTTCAGGTGCGAAACAAGGGGACCATTGGCGGCAGTGTCGCGCACTCCGATCCAGCCGGCGACTGGCCCGCTGCGGTCCTCGCACTCGATGCTGAGCTCGTTCTGGTTGGGACAAACGGCGAACGAACAGAAAAAGCAGAAGACTTCTTCGTCGATTTGCTCACCACCAGTCTCTTGCCCGGCGAGATACTCCGCGAAATCCGCATCAAAAAACCGAGCGGAAAATTCGGCCATGCGTATCAGAAAGTGCCTCATCCTGCCTCGGGATTCGCGGTGGTTGGAGTCGCAGTCAATCTCGCGCTGAACGACGACGGCTCATGCAAATCAGCAGGCATCGGCGTCACAGGGATCGCGGTGAAAGCCTATCGTGCCGGCGCGGTCGAAACAGCGCTTGCGGGAACTAACCTCGACGACAATGCAATCGCAGCCGCCGCCGAGCATGTTTGCGACGGCATCAATCCGAGTACGGACCTTTATGCCTCCGGCGATTACCGTCGCCACCTCGCAGAGATACATACGCGCCGTGCAATTCATAAAATAGCCGCAGATGAACGCAGATGAAACGCTGATCAGATCTGTGTTCATCCGCGTCAATCTGTGGCTAATATTTCTTATTCTGATTGACGTCGCGCCTTCGCGATGAAGTCTTCGATGTCGCTGATCTTTCGCGGAAGCGCTTCGCTCATCCAGCGCACGCCATCCGACGTGACCACCATGTCGTCTTCAATTCTGACACCGATCCCTTTGTACTTCTCAAACGCGGGACGAACAGCAGTCTTGAACTTCTCCCAGTCTTCCTGTTTCCAACCAAACGGCAACTGGTCGAACGCGTCGAGCCTGACATAAATCCCTGGCTCGTTGGTGAACACCGAACCTACCACCATCGGTCTTCCACCACCAACATCGTGAACGTTCATACCAAGCCAGTGTGACGTACCGTGCATAAACCAGATGCGATGCTGCATCGAGTTGCGATCGGTGATCAACCCCAGCTTCAAGAGCCCGTCTTTAATGACTTCAGTGCCCGCGCGGTTCACCTCTGACAAAGTCGCGCCCGGCTTCGTTGCTTTCGCGACTGCCTCCTGCGCATCGTAAACAATCTGATAAACCGCGGCCTGCATGGGCGTGAATTTTCCATTCACCGGAAACGTGCGCGTGATATCGGCAGTGTAATGATCGTACTCGGCGCCGACGTCCATCAACAGCAGCTCGCCCTGCTTCACCGGTCCCTGCGATTCAATGTAATGAAGCGTAGTTGCGTTTGGACCACAACCGACGATGTCCGGATAACCCCAGTTGTCGGCATTCCGCAGCTTAAACGTGTAGGCCATCACGGCGTCAACTTCGTATTCCCACTTTGCGCTAGCGGCCGCGGCCCAGGCGCGCTGGTGAGCTTCGGTACTGATATCGATCGCGTGCTGGAGAGTTTGTAACTCCATCGGCGACTTCGCTAAACGCATCTCGGTGAAGACGGGCCACACGTTCTTAATACTGAAGCCCGAAGCGGTCCTGGCCCAGTCGGCCGCGAAGCGTTGCTCCTGTTTGTACTCGCGACTCTCACCGTCGCCCGGAACGAGCATGAACAATGCGGCATCGCCCTTTGCGGCGGCATCGAACAGCGCGGTGTAGCCGTGATCGTTGGTCAACGGCATGTCGGCCGGAAGATCCGACATCAAGCGGCTCTCGGGCTTTGGCCAGTAAGGCTGGCGATTGCGCAGCGCTTTGATGAAAGGCTCAAACTCGGTGTTCTGCCAGATCTCCCTGATACCCGAAATCTGATGAGCTTCTTCGGCACTGTACATGTGACCGGTCCACGTTTCGGCGCCCGGGTTCCGGCGCGGCAGAAAAAGAATCTCGCGCACTTTGGTGCTGCCCGGCAGGAGCACGAGCGTCGCGCCTCTTTGCTTCAGTTGCGTGAGATAGTAAAGATTGTTTTCCTGACGATAAGGATAGTCGACGTCGTTTGCGTAAACGCGCGGCTCGGTGCTGAAAAGGATCATGAACGACTGCGGCCCGATGCTTTTGGCCACGCGCTCGCGTCGCTGCATCAACTCCGCGACTCTTTCTTTGTCGTCGAATTTCGGCGCCGGTGGAGTTACGCGGAGGTTGGGTGGAGTTAATGTTTCACTTCTCGCCCGCACGGCAACGCCCACGGGGCTAAGCATCGCCACCAAAGCACAAAGAACGAACAGCGCAAAAGCGACACCAGTATTTTTCGACTTCATTTCACTTCTCCTCATGCAAAGGTAGACAGAAAATCAGCCGCAAAAGGCACAAAATCATTTTGTGACTTTTGTGCCTTTTTGCGGCTGATTACGGCGATTGCGTCGGAGCAGGCGCAGACTGACGACGTGGACGCGGCGGATTGAGGACCGTCCGTTTGCCGTCCTTTGTAACCATCACTCGCACTCCATCCCGCATAGTTATGATTTGTGATCCGTCAGGCAGATTATGAATCCTGATGCCATCGGCCGTGACCCGCGTTCGGGGCCGCGGTCGCCTGTTCGGATCAAAATTCGGAGGCACCGGCACATCCGGCGGTTCGGCGTCTTCGTCGTGTCCTCGAGGCTCCGTATCAGCCTCGGGCGAATCCTTTCGCTCTGGTGTTGGTTCCCTCCGCGCTTCCTCATTACGAGGACTTCGCTTCGGAGCTGCCGTTGGCGCTTCCTGTGCGGGTAACTGCGGTGAGGCGACGACGACAGGATTTGGCGAAGGCGAGCTGACGGCTGGTCCACCAATCGGACTCGGTGTTTCGACAGTGACTTGCGTGATCGGTTCATTGCTCTTTTTTTGCAGGGCATAAAAACCAAGCGCGCCACACGCGACTAACAACAGTACCGCCGCCGAGATAGCAATCGGCACCACCTGACTTCTTTTTCGCGGACGCACCACGGTTGTTTCGCCTGTGCTTGCGACGGTCGGCTGGCCCACCACTGTTTGCGTGGGCGAAGAAACTGGCGCGCTAACTGTAGGAGGTGGTGGTGGAAACAGAACCGTCTGCGCTTCACCACGATCGACTACTGTCGATGCCTGCTCAGCGCCGTGAAGCGCGTTGCGCATATCAGCCGCGGTTGGATAACGCTGCTCGCGGTTCTGCGCCATCGCCCTCATCAACACCTGGTCCAACTCGGGCGCGATCGACGCACTGGCTTCGCTTGGTTTCACCAGCGGATCGGGTTGGCCATTGACGATCGCCGCCGCTCGCGTCAACGCATCCGGCGGTTTCACTCCCGTCATCATGTGATAGAGCGTGGCAGCCAGCGCATAAAGATCGCTGCGACTGTCAGTTCCCAGACCCTGGATCTGTTCCAACGGCGCGTAGTTTGGCGTGTATCCAAAGATGCTTGCCGCGGTCGTGACACGCGAGATCTCGCCTGCCTGTCCTTTTGCTAATCCGAAGTCGAGCAGAATGATTTGGCCGCGCGAAGTCAGTTTCAGATTCTGCGGCTTGATGTCGCGATGGACGATCTGCGGATCCTGTGTGTGCAAGTAGTCGAGCGCGTCGAGCAGTTGATCTGCCCACGTCAAAACCTGATTGGTGGGAAACGGGGCCCGCTTGCGCGTCATCATCTCCGACAGATCGTCGCCCGGAATAAACTGCATCACGAGAAACTGCCCGTCGGCTTCAGAAAAATGGTCGCTTACGCGAGGCAGGGCAGGATGATGCAAACGCGCCAGGAGTCGCGCTTCGCGCTCGAATTGCTTACGCAGACGCTCGTCGGCAAAGAGTGTTTCTTTGAGGGCGACCGTGGTATCGAGACGTTGATCGATCGCCTCGTAAACGGCGCCCATTCCACCCTGCCCGAGCTGCCGCACGATGCGATAGCGGCCCTGTAAAATGGTGTCTGGCGTGAGCATCCGTGCGATTATACACGAGCCATAGATAAACACTGATCCGTGTTATCCGTGTTAATCTGTGGCAAGATATCCCCGTGAGCAAAAATCGACGAGAACCGGAAGTGATCGATGTTGGACCACCTAAGCGGTGGCGACTTAAAATCTGGATCTTCATCGTCGCGGGAGTGCTGCTGCTCTCGCTCTCACGAATTCTTTCAATCTACCTTTCGTCACTCTGGTTCGAGTCGCTCGGATATTCATCGGTCTACTGGTACGTACTCAAAACCAAGCTCGCACTCTTCGCCGTCTCCGCCGTAGTCACTGCCCTCTTACTCAGCGCCACCTTTCTGCTGTTTCAAAGACTCTTCGGCGCTTACGCGTTCGAGAACCGGACCATCATTCTCAACAATCAGCCGTTTCAGTTTTCTCCGGCGAAGTTTATTCGCCCACTGGGATGGGTGATCGCCGCCCTCTTCGGTCTGATCTACGGCTTCAAGTTGAAGGAACACTGGCGTCAATTCGCGCTCTTCTGGAACCAACCCTCGACCAACATTGGCGATCCGATCTTTGGAAAGTCGCTGGGCTTCTATCTCTTCTCATTGCCGTTTTACGATTTGCTTAGCTCGTGGCTGCTCGGCGTGACGTTCATCATCCTCTGCGCGGCGCTTGCTTACTCGCTGCTTGGTTTGCCGCAAACCGTGCTCAAGCCGAGCGTGCGCTGGTCGTCGGGCGCCGCGTTTCGGGCTGTCTGTGTCGCTCTCGCGCTTTTTCTGCTCGTGCTGAGTTGGCGCACTTATCTGTCGCGCTTCCCTTTTCTCTGGCAGGACCACGCGATTTTTTCGGGAGTAACTTACACGGACGCCAACTACACGCTGCCTGCGTTGTTGATCGTCTGTATCGCCCTGATAATCGCCGCGATAATCCTGCTCGTTAATGCCTTCGCGGTGCGGCGCTTCAGCTTGTTGCTGATAGCTCTCGGGCTACCAGTCGCGACGTATGTGATTGGAGTGGTACTCGTTCCGTCTTATATCCAGAGTTTTATCGTCAAACCCAACGAGCTCGATCGCGAAACACCCTATATCAGCAACAACCTCGAATGGACGCGAAGAGGTTTCGGACTGGACCAGATCGAGCTGCGCGACTTTGAGGCAGAGAATTCTGTTCAGGCCCTCGATCTCCCAAATAATCATGAGAACCTCGAGAACATTCGTCTGTGGGACTGGCGCGCCCTCCAGGACACGCTGCGCCAAATCCAGGCCATCCGCAATTATTATGACTTTCCCGATGTAGACGTGGATCGCTATGTTGTTAACGGCAAGACGCGCCAGATGATGATCGCGCCGCGCGAGATCGACGACGCCAAGCTTTTCTCTTCAGCGTCGCCCAACTGGATCAATGAACGGCTGATCTATACGCATGGTTATGGCGTGACCATGAACAGCGCGAATGGCTTCACTCGCGAAGGTCTGCCGCAGTTTGTTTTTTCAAACATGCCGGTTGAGTCGACTGCACCTGAGATCAAGGTTACGCGGCCCGAGATCTATTTCGGTGAAAAAACGGATCGCTATGTTTATGTGAAAACAAAACAGAACGAGTTTGATTATCCACAGGGCGACACAAACACCGTCACGACATACCAGGGCACAGGCGGCATCCGCATCGGCAACCGTTTGCGGCGCATGCTGCTCGCCTGGAGCATCGGCGATCTCTCGAAGCTGCCCTTCTCAAACGACGTCACCAGCGATAGTCGTGTACTCATTAATCGAAACATTCGTGACATCGTGAATGGCGTTGCGCCTTTTCTGACTTACGACAAGGATCCTTACATCGTAGTGTCCAACGATGGACGGCTGTTCTGGATGATGGACGCTTTTACAGAGTCGTCATACTTTCCTTATTCGACGCATTATGGTGTTGACGGCAACCGGCTCAATTACATTCGCAACAGCGTCAAAGTCGTCATCGATGCCTACAACGGCACGGCTCGCTTCTACGTATTTGACGACAAAGATCCGATCATCGCGGCGTACCAGCGCATCTTTCCGAATCTCTTCCAGGACGCGAATCAAATGCCCGCGGATCTGCGCGCGCATGTGCGTTATCCGGAAACATGGGTGCGCGCTCAGGCCGAAGTCTACAGCCTTTATCACACACAAAATCCGAAGGTATTTTTCCAACGTGAGGATGTTTGGAGTATTGCCCAACACATCGAGGTCAACGAAAAGGGCGAGAAGGAAAGTCGACCAATCGATCCTTACTTCGTGTTGATGCAGTTGCCCGGTGAGCAGCAGAAGAATGAGTTTGTAATGATTCTGCCTTTCACCCCCGCCAAGAGAAATAACATGATTGGCTGGATGGCCGGACGCAGTGACGGTGAAAACTACGGCAAGCTGCTGGTCTATAACTTTCCGAAATCGAGACTCATCGACGGCCCTGTTCAGATCGAAGCGCGCATCGATCAAGACCCGCAACTCTCTGGTCAATTCACTCTATGGAACCAGCAGGGATCGAGGGTCATACGCGGCCACTTACTCGTCATACCGCTCGGTCGTTCGTTAATGTTTGTGGAGCCGATATATCTGCAGGCGCAACGCAGCCCGATGCCTGAGCTACGATTGGTGGTGTTAGCCACACAGGAAAAACTCGGTTACGGCCAAACATTCGAGGAGGCGATGAACAGTCTGTTTGGTGAGACCGCCGCGAAACCTGTTGCTACTGAAGCGCCTGGTCAGGAAGCGCCAACGCAACCAACTCCGTCAGCAACACCAACTCAGGATCTACAGCAGCTAGTGAACAAAGCCATACAGGAATTCGAGGACTACCAACGCCTCACCTCACAAGGCAAACTCGGCGAAGCAGGCCAGAAACTCGAACAACACAAACGCACCCTCGAAGAGATCAAACGTCTGGCTAAACCCTAACCACAGATTACATGGTTTTAAATCCGGATTTTATCCGCGTGAATCCGCGGCTATTTTTTCCTGCAGCTTCTTCGCCTTCTCGACTGCGTCTTTGTGCTCCGCGATGTACTTAGGATCGGGCGTCGTCGCTATGATCGTTTCGATCTCCTTCTTCGCATCCGCGTCACGGTTGTTGGTTTCGTAGGCTTCGGCAAGGTGAAAGCGCATGACCGTGTTGTTGGGGTTGAGTTTGAGCCCCTTCTCCAGATAATCAATGGCCTTCCCGACGTCGCCACCGAGCATCTTCGGTGCTTGCAGGTAGAGCCGTCCCAGTCCGAGATAGGCGCTGTAGCCCTGATAACCCTCATCCAGCTTCAACACCGCTTCCATCTCACCTTTAATGTCCTGAAAACTCGACAGGTTCGACAGCGTGCTGTGCGCGGCGGTGCCTCCGTAGTTTGCGCCCAGCCAGAAGTGTCCTTCAGGCTTGTTTGGCTGTAGTTGTACGGCAGCCTTACCGGCTATCGTCCCTTCGCGAAACATGTCGTCCCGCTCCGTATCGTTGTCAGTGCGGTCGCCGACGAAAAACGCGGCCCGCGCCAGTTTCCAGGCCGCCTCGTAATTGCCGTAATCCGCCGCATGAGCTTGCCTGAGTATCGTGACTGCCGTCCTGGCCTTGGTCATGTCTTCCCTGCCATCATAGAGCGGCTCAGCTTCCGCGATTTGGGCTGCGGCCGCCTTCGCGTCCGAACTCCCGGTGCTCGAAACAGTTTCCGGAGCGCCGTTGTTACAGGCCATCCCGCCCAAAACTACCGAAACCAGTGCCGACGCGACCATCGCGGATCGCAGTATTTCCGAGTTTTTCCTAAGATTTATCATCAAATCGCCTCTGATTGTCTAGTGTCGCCATACAGTTTGTAATACTTTTGCTTCCGGTTATCTAAAACGCCACGAATACGGTATAGTGGCTTTCCAAGTAGCTGGAGGAGAGCTTGGCAGGGGCCGCATTCTACGATCTCGAGGGCACTTTGGTAAGCACCAACCTGGTGCATACCCTGTCCTTTTACGCGCGCCGGCAGCAGGGCTTGATGGCCAGCT